>JAGPGE010000376.1 GCA_018056145.1 Armatimonadota bacterium | reverse complement strand
TTGGACAGCTTCCCATTGCGGGTGATCGGTTCGCGGATGATCTCCCGGGGCATCTCGTAGATGAGCTCAGGTATCCACATCCACAGGCGCCAGCCGATGGTGGACGGGCGGATGATGGGCGGGCGGACCAGTTCCCAACCGGCCTTTTCCAGGGCGGCGTGCGCCGTGTCGAGCGTAAAGAAGTGAACGTGTTCGGGCGGGCCTACGTACGGCGCCTGGGGCCCCTGCCGGATGAGCTTCATGAAGTTCGGTATCTGGATGTAGATCAGGCCGCCGGGCGCCATCTTGGCCTTGAGCGCCATCAGGTAGTCGATGGGGTCGGGGAAGTGTTCGACCACCTGCGCCGCGGTGACGATATCCAGCGGCGGCAGGTCTTTCGGGAATTCGTCCGGGTGCGTGGAGTAGAAAACATCCATGCCGCGCTCCCGGCTCACCTGCAGCGCGTGCTGGGATATGTCGGTGCCGTGGGGGGTCCAACCCAGCCGCTGAGCAGCCGCCATGTAGTAGCCCAGGGAGCAGCCGATGTCCAGGGAATGGCCCGGCGGGCGCCGCAGTTCCATCATGTAGCGCATCCAACGAGCAGCGCGACCCACCCGGAACCGCCACTTCCGGTCGTAGCTCATCGCGGCGTAGTACTCGCCGTCATAAATCTCGCCCGCTTCGTCCGACAGGCCGGGCGGCATATCGGACACCCCATGGCCACAACCCTCGCAGATGAACACATCGATGCCCTTGTGGGTGTCCCAGTAGCGCATACTGGTGCCGCCGCATACCATGCAACTTTGGATCATCCATGTCCTCCTGAGGTTTTCAGCCGCGCGGACCGGCGCGGGTTAGATGGGTGGGCCGCTGCCGGCCGACGGGCCGGAGATGCCACCGCCGAGCCCGGTTGAGGCCGAGTTCCAGTCCTCTTCGATCTGGAACTGCCGCGTGTACATCTCCTTGTAAAGGCCATTGCGCGCCATGAGCCCCTCGTGGTCGGCCTGCTCCACGATCTCCCCTTCGTCGATGACCACGATCTTGTCCGCGCGCCGGATCGTGGACAGGCGGTGGGCGATGACGAATGTCGTGCGCCCGACCTGCAAGTTCATCAGGGCCCGCTGGATGATCTGCTCGGCCTCAGTGTCCACCGCGGAGGTGGCCTCGTCAAGGATCAGGATTCGCGGATCGGCCAGGAGCGCCCGGGCGATGGAGATGCGCTGCTTCTGACCACCGGACAGCTTCACGCCGCGCTCCCCCACGATCGTGTCATAGCCCTGGTCGAGTTCGCTGATGAACTCGTGGGCGTGGGCCGCCTTCGCCACCTCGATGACGCGCTCATCGTCCGCATCCGGGCACGCGTAGCGGATGTTGTTGCGCACGGTATCATTGAACAGGAAGGTGTCCTGAAGCACGATGCCGATGTTCCTGCGCAGCGACTTCTGGGTCACATCGCGCACATCGTGGCCGTCGATGACCACGCGCCCCTCATAGGGGTCGTAGAAGCGCGGGATTAGGTTCACGAGGGTGGTTTTCCCGGCGCCGCTGCGGCCGACAATCGCCACCATCTCCCCGGGCTCGGCGGAGACGCTCACGCCCTGCAAAACGTTCTCGCCGGTGGCGTAGCGGAAGCTCACGTTCTCGATGCTCACCGCCCCCTCAACCCGCTCAAGTTCAACCGCGTCCGGCTTGTCCGCAACGTCCGGAACTTCATCAAGCAGTTCGAAGATGCGGGCCATCGACGCCAGCGCATTGAGGACCGTATTGTAGACCCGCATGAGCGAGCCCACCGGGCCGTAGAACTGCTGCAGGTACGCCAGGAACGCGACGATCGTGCCAGGCGAGCTGAACCGGCTGTCCGTCGTGGTGAGTTCCGCGCCGTACCAGATCATGACCACCATGCCGACAGACGTGATCAGGCCGACGAAGGGGAAGAAGGTGCTCCACATCCAGATGCTCTTGGAGTTCGCACGCCAGTACTCGCCACTGCTCTGCTCGAAGCTCCTGACCTCGTCCTCCTCGCGGGCGAAACTCTTGATGATGAGCATGCCCGAGATGCGCTCCTGCAGCTTCACGTTGATGTCGCCCAGTTCATCGCGGATCTTCCGGAAGACCGGGCGGATGTAGTGGGAGAAGATGAGCAGGCAGCCCACGAAAATGGGCAGCGGCGCCAACGCCACCACCGCGAGTTTCCAGCTCAGGTAGAACATGAAGCCCACAGTGCCGAGCACGCGGATCATGTTGCTGATCACGTCGTCGGTGGCGTGGACCACCAGGTTCTCAACCGCCTGCACGTCATTGCTGACCCGGGACATGATGTCGCCGGTGCGCTCGCGCTCGAAGTAGCTCATCCCGAGGGTGACGAGATGGCTGAAGCACTGCATGCGCAGGACATGAACCAGGCGCTGGCCCAAAAGATGCATGATGGTGGTCCGCGCCGCGCCCAGAACCTGGCTGCCGGCCTGGTACAGGAGAAGCTGGTAGATGAGACCTGCAAGCAGGTCGCGCCTGCCGTCCTGGATGACGTCGTCGAAGATCGACTTCATCACCATCGGCACATATAGTCCGAGCGAAGCGCTGCCGATCATCGCCACTACGCCGAGCACGATCTTCGGCCAGTGCTCGCGCGCGATGCTGGTGTAGAACCAACCCAGCATGCGCCGGTCCGTGATCTTCAGTGGCTTCGTCTTCTTGAGGGCGTCGTCGGAACCGCCGCGGCGGCCCCAACCTTTGCCTCCCCCCCCACCCATCAGACCAAGTAACATGTGATCGATCTCCTGCGTGTTGCGCCCAAGAAGGCACGACGGTTATCTGCCCTCAGTTGGGAGGGCCGGTCCGGTAAAGGTCCTCAACCATGGTGCTGAACGGCATTGGCGTCTGCTTGTAGCTGGATACCAGCGATCCGTCCCGCCGGTCGTAGCCGAGAGTGAGCGACCACTGCCCGCACGTTTCGGTGATCTGGATCGCCGGTGTGCCCCTCACGTCTGTGCCGACGCCATTCACCACGATGCGGCTTCCCGTAATGGGATCCTGGTCCAGCACAAGCCCCTGGCGCAGAACATTGAGCGCGGTGGCCGGGATCCAAATGCCGCCGAAGACTTGGGACGCGCCGGTGATACTTCTGTACTGACTGTTCAGCGCATTGCCCACGTACAGCGCAGTGCTGTGGGTGGACCACCTGCCGCCGCGCCTTTGCGTCTCAACCACCGCGCGGCACTGCAGTGGCAAGGCGGGGCTGCCGGGCATGACCATAGTCATGTTCCCTTCCAGGGTCAGCCTGCCGCCCTGCTTCACCCACTCCGGCGTCACACCGTCCTGCCAGGGTAGGTTGAGCATTCGCTGGCCCCGGTACTCCAGGTGAGACAGGAGCGTCGAGTCCGAGGCCGGCGAGTAGCTGGCGGTGCTGTTGTACAGCATCAGACCCGTGCGCAGGTCGTAGACCGACACGCAGCGTCCGTTGGGCCTGCCTACGCCCTCGAATGTCGTCGACTCGATCCGGATCGCGTCATACTTGCGGCCCTGTACCTCATACGGCATCTTCGCGATCCGCAGGCCCTCGGCCTGGAGCTGCTCAGCGCCGTCGAAGGCCTTCGGGTTTGCCCAGCTTGCGCCATAGCCGGGCATCCCCAGGGACATCAGGGTCAGCATGGGGGACGGCGCCTGGCGGTTCGAGACAAGCGAGTACAGGACCTGATTCTGCGCGTAAGTGTTACCTTCCACCGCCACCAGATCATGCTGCCAGAATCCGTCTCCCGATCCCCCCGGCGGGTCATCCGGAGTCGCCCGGGCCGCCCCATCCAGCGGGTCGAAGACGAAGTTCCCCCGGACTGAGGCGACAGCGGAGTAATAGGTCACCCGCAGACCCTCGCGCACCCAGTCCGGCGCGGGAAGGTTTTTCAGTTGCGGGAAGAGGATCAAGAACGGGTCCGTGACCTCCGGCGGCGTGAGGTTCGGTACCGGCACATTGAGCTGAGGCGCTTGCCCGATTTGCCCCGGCGGCTGGCCAGGGAAGAACTGCGCTGTTGACGGAACGCAGAGCCACAACGCCACTATCACGCTCAACGCGCGGCAAAGACCCCCCGGACAGGTCACGGCAATCATCCTCCCGCTTCCGTTGTCTGTGGGAAGCCCGCCCTACTGGTTCTTGGGCAACTTCGGGATCAGGAACTTCAGGAAGGCGTCCATGCTCCGGGTCTGCAGGTAGAGCCTGCCGGGGCCGGTGAACTCGCACACCAGCCCCTCACCGGAAAGGAAGGTCTCCTTGAGGCCGCCAGACCCGCGCACGCTGTAGGTCACGCTGCTGTCGAAGGCGACCATGTGGCCGGTATCCGCCACATAGCGCTGGCCCTCGGCAAGCTCCAGGACATGGATCGCCCCGTAAGAGCTGACGAAAAGCTGCCCTGTGCCTTCGGCCTTGAGTAGGAACAGGCCTTCGCCCGAGAAGAACCCGCGCGCGCCGCTCCATTTGGTGTCGATCGATATGCCGCCCGTGTTCGCGATGTACGAACCGGACTGCACGAACATGACGCCGCCCAGGGGGATGTCCATGATGTCCCCGGGCAGTGGCGGCGCTAGGGTCATTTCCCCGTCGCCCGAGCCGCACGTGAAGTTGTTGACGAAGAAGCTCTCGCCGCCGACCAAGCGCTTGATCCCGCCCAGTATTCCGCCGCGCGCCTGTGTCTGCATCTGGATGTTCGGCGTCATCGACACCATTGCGCCGGCTTCCGCCTGAATGGACTCTCCTTGGGACATGAGCAGCTGCAGGAGCGAGTACGACGGCCGGTACAGGATCTGGTGCTCCACGGTCAAGGCCCCCTTCTGGTGTCCGGCATTCCGGGCCGAGCGCGTAACGCGCAAGGCAAGGAGTTATTTCATGCCTTGAATAATAACCGCAGGATGGGGTCTAGGTCCAGTTCGCCGGATTCTCCGGCTCGTCGGCGATCTCCGACGGTGACAGGGTGCTCGTCAACGCCCGGCGCAGACACCCGATAGCCCTGCAGTCCAGGTGCTCTGCCCGGGCGAGGGCTTCGAGCCACCGGTCACGATAGGCGGCGTCAATACTCCGGTCAACTGATTCCCTGTCCAGACCAGGCGCGGCGTCCACCACGTCCGCCAGTTCCTCATAGGCGTACCGGGCCTGCTCCAGCCACTCGGCGGCTGTGGGGTCGCTGAGATCCGCGCACCGGGACAGGAAAGCCGCGGCGGATGTGCGCGCATCGGCCAGCGTCTCCGCCACCGCCGCGTGGTTCTGCGCCAGCGACCAGCTCTCATCGCCGGCATCCAGGGGAAGACTCGACAATTGCTCCGACCACTGCGCGTACGCCGCCTTCAGCGCCTGTTCCCCACCCGCCGCGGCCCCGATGGCCTCACGCCAGTGCTCCGCGGGACTGATGGGCGGGCATGGCTCGGACATCCGGAGGACCGCATCACCCGTCGGTGGAGCGCCGGCGCACGCTGCCCCGGTCCACGTTGCGGGCCAGCCGCACAAGACACCCCGGGCGTCATCATGCCCCCCAACCAGCGCCCAGTCGAGGCCGCCTTCCGGCCAGCCCCGGATCGGCAGAGGAATCCCGGCGGCCACGGACTCGCGCACGATCCCCGCGAGTTCCTCCGCGCTGCCGGGTCTCAGGACCTCCACGCGCGCGCCCAGCCCGTCGAGCATCGCAGGCAGGTTCGCCAGCAGCCGATCTTCGGCTGCGCGTGGGTCAAGCCGCTGCACAACGTCGAGCCGGAACGCCATGCCCGTGAGGCCCATGAGCCCATCGTAGTCGACCCCCGGACACAAGGCGACAAGCGCGCGGAAGAGCGAACTGGACCCGCCTGTTGACAGATGCGGCGGTGGGATGTCGAGCATGACAGGCCCAGGACGGCCCGGCCGGCTCATTCTTAGTCGTCTCATGGTCGGCCTCAGGCCCCCCTGCGAGCGCCATCGCGTCGGACGCGATTTTGTGGACAATCACCGGTCATTCGGTCGCCGGCCTGAGCATTTCCGCGAAGTCCGGTCTTGAGTCCTGCCTCACAGCCCGCGAAGCGGGCGGCAGCCACTAGCCACGGGTGGAGTGGAGCGAAGCGGAACGGAACCCGTGGATTCCGGCCCGAACCGGTTCCTGAGCCCCCGAACGGGGGCGACACAACCACGCTGCTTCTGTCGCCCCCTGTCGGGGGCTTGTGG
>JAGPGE010000375.1 GCA_018056145.1 Armatimonadota bacterium | reverse complement strand
CGACCCGGTGATCGGGCGCGGGCCCGAGATGGAGCGGGTCATCCAGATTCTGTGCCGGCGCACCAAGAGCAACCCGTGTCTCATTGGTGAAGCGGGTGTCGGCAAGACCGCCATAGCCGAGGGGCTTGCACAGAGGATCGCCGATGGCGACGTGCCCCGGCCGCTGCGCAACCGGCGGCTTGTCGCGCTGGACTTGGCCAGTCTCGTGGCGGGCACCAAGTACCGCGGCGAGTTCGAGGAGCGCATGAAGCGGGTGATGGAGGAGATTCGCGCCTCCAGCGGCCACATCATCGTCTTCCTCGACGAGCTTCACACTATCGTCGGCACCGGTGCGGCGGAAGGCGCGATGGATGCCTCGAACATCCTCAAGCCCGCCCTGGCGCGCGGGGAGTTGCAGTGCATCGGCGCCACCACGCTTGATGAGTACCGCAAGCACATCGAGAAGACGCCCTCGCTGGAACGGCGCTTCCAGCCGATCATGGTCTCCGAGCCCACCCAGGAGCAGTCCCTGGGCATCCTGGAGGGCATCCTGGACCGTTACGCCGACTACCACCACGTGGTCTACGAACGCGACGCTCTCGAGGCCGCGGTGGACCTGTCGGTGCGGTATATCAGCGACCGCTCGCTGCCTGACAAGGCCATTGACCTGCTGGACGAGGCCGGCTCTCGGGTGAAACTGCGGGAGAACTGGCAGCCGGGCGAGGTCCGGGAGTTGCCCCGGCACCTGAGCCACTTCCAGGACGAGGAAGAGGACGAGTTCGACGACCCGCTGGAGACCGACAGGCCGCGCTTGCATCGGACAGGTCAGTTCGGCGGTGGCTGGGATGAAGACGAGGACACCCCGCGGCCGCATGTGTTCCGCGAGGACATTGCGGAAGTGGTTTCCGTCTGGACCGGCGTGCCTGTGACCACACTCTCGGAAGAGGAATCCCGGCGCCTGCTGCGGATGGAAGACGCGCTGCATGAGGAGATCGTCGGCCAGGATCAGGCGATTAACACCATCTGCAAGGCGGTCCGGCGTGCACGCGCGGGCATCAAGGACCCGAAGCGCCCGACTGGCTCCTTCATGTTCCTGGGGCCCACCGGTGTGGGAAAGACCTACCTCGCCCGGGTTCTGGCGCGGTTCCTGTTCGGCGATGACGATGCGATGATCCGCATCGACATGTCCGAGTACATGGAGAAGTTCGCGGTGTCGCGGCTCATCGGCGCGCCGCCGGGATACGTGGGCTACGAGGAGAGCGGGCAGCTTTCCGAGCAGGTTCGGCGCAAGCCCTACTGTGTAGTGCTCTTCGACGAGATCGAGAAAGCGCACCCGGAAGTCTTCCACATTCTCCTGCAGGTCATGGAAGACGGGCGCCTTACCGACAGCCAGGGGCGCGTGGTGGACTTCAAGAACGCGGTCATCATCATGACCAGCAATGTGGGCGCGCGGCTGATCGGTGAGACCCGGAGCATGGGCTTCACCACCAGCGAGCGCCAGCAGAGCGCGGAAGAGCACAAGCTCAGCTTTGACCGCATGAAGCAGAAGGTAACGGAGGAGCTGAAGAAGACTTTCAGCCCCGAGTTTCTCAACCGCCTGGACGATGTGGTGGTGTTCCACGCGCTGACCGAGGACGACATCAAGGCCATTGTGGACCTGCAATTGCGGGAAGTCACCCGCAATCTGCACGACCGCGGCCTGACCCTCAGCGTCACCGACGCCGTGCGCGAATTGCTGGTGCGCGAGGGATACGATCCGACCATGGGCGCGCGGCCACTACGGCGTGCAGTGCGGCGGTACATTGAGGACCCGCTGGCCGAGAAGGTGCTGTCCATGGACGAAAGCGAGAAAGGCGAGATCGAAGCGGACATCGGCGAGGACGGCGAGGTGGAGTTCCGCCTGATCTCCAGCGCTCTTCCTGCGGAGAGCCTCACTGAGTAACGCCCGAGTTCGCGCAACCGACTGAGCAAACCACGCCGCCGGCAATATGTCGGCGGCGTTTGTCTTTTGCGGCGAGGAGTCCGGCGCACGGAAGGCGAACTGGGCATCTCGATGTAGCACCATGGAACATGTGACCCTAGGGTCACATATTTCATCGTTACATTGTTGAGTGACCCACGTTGCTGCCGCGTGCGGAACAAGAGGGGCGGGGCTGGCTGCAAGACTCTCGAAAGCGTCGAGGTGACACCGTGCCACTGCACTGGGCGATCATTGGCTGCGGGGACATTGCCAACAAGCGCGTCGCGCCGGCGATGGTTGAGGACGAGAGCAGCGACCTGGTCGCGTTCTTCTCCAACACCCCGGCGCGGGCTGAGGAGATGCGCGACCGCTTCGGGGCGCGCAAGGCGTACAGCGACCTTGATGCTCTGCTCGGGGATGACGAGATCGACGCGGTGTACATCGCCAGCCCCCAGGGCCGCCACTGTAATGAGACCGTGCGCGCGGCCGCGGCGGGCAAGCACGTCCTGTGCGAAAAGCCCATGGCGCTCACGGTGGAAGAATGCGAGCGGATGGTGCAGGCCTGCGCCGATGCGGGCGTAGCGCTGGGAATCGCGTACTATCGGCGCTGGTATCCGAAGGCGCGGAAGATCAAGGAATTCCTGGATGCAGGGGCAATCGGCACACCGGTGAGCGCGCGGGTGTTCATCGGGGGTAAGTATGACCCATCGCCCGAAGACTGGAAGCACTGGCGCGTCGAGGCAGAGGCGGGTGGCGGCAGCATGATGGATGTGGGCAGCCACCGGCTGGACCTCATCGCCTACTGGCTGGGCGAGCCCGAGCGCGTTGCGGGAATGGCCGACAACCTGTGCATGACCTACGACGTGCCGGACATGGAAACCCTCATCTGCCGGATGCAGGGCGGATGCCAGGTGGTGGCCGGGGCGAGCTTCGCATTGGGCGCCAGCTTCGATGACATGGAGATTCACGGCACCGAGGGCTCGATCATCGCCAGTCCCTTCGACAGCCAGCAACTTGTCCTGCGGCGCGGAGGCGCGGATGAGCCCGTGGACCTGCCGCCGCAGACCCACAATGTACACCTGCCGCTGGTGGCGTCCTTCGCCGGGCGGGTCTCGCAGGGGCTTGCGCCGGAGTTTGATGGAATTGACGGGATGCAGGCCACGCGGATCATCCACGCCGGTTACCGAAGCGCGAAGTCGGGCAAGTGGGAAGAGGCGTAGAGGGCGGAACCGACCGCCGTCCGCAATGGGTATGACCGGACGCGACAAGTCGCGTCACTTCAAGGGAGACCGACCTCATGAGTTCCGACGCCCAGTGTTCGTCGCCGCGGTTCGAAGCGATGGTGGAGTCCAACGTGATGGTGCCGCTCAGGGACGGGGTGCAACTGGCCACCGACCTGTACTTCCCGGCGATCAACGGGGAGAGAGCGCCCGGGCAGTTCCCGGTGGTGTTGACGCGGACCCCGTATGACAAGACCAACCATGCAGCCACCGGGGCCTTCTACGCCGAGCGCGGGTACATCGCGGCGATGCAGGATACCCGCGGCCGGTACATGTCCGAGGGCGAGTTCTATGCTTTCGCGCATGAGGGCCCGGACGGGTATGACGCCGTGGAGTGGCTCGCGGCGCAGCCGTGGTGCAACGGGAAAGTTGGGACCCTCGGGGCTTCGTATGAGGCGGCGGTGCAGAGCGCGCTGGCGTCCCTGAACCCGCCGCATCTCGCGGCAATGGTGGTGACTTTCGGCCCGCACAGCTACTACCACTGTTCCATGCGCCAGAACGGTGCGCTGGAGCAGCGGTTTTTCGTGTACGCTTTCACCATGGCCGCGACCAGCAAGGAAGCGATGGCCGACCCGGTGCTCAAGGCCGCTCTGGATGAGGCCGCGGGCAACATTTGGGAGTGGGTGCGGGCACTGCCAATGCGCAAGGGCGCCTCGCCGCTGCGGCTTGTGCCCTCGTACGAGGACTGGTGCCTGGACCTGCTCAGCCACGTGACCTACGACGACTACTGGCGGCTTCCGGGCTACGGACCACTGCCCTACTACGACCAGCACGCCGACGTACCCACCCTTTACGTGGGCGGGTGGTATGACACATACACGCGGGCGACGGTGACCAACTTCCAGGAGCTCAGCAGGCGGAAGAGCGCGCCGGTCCACATGCTCATGGGACCGTGGCATCACGGTGGAGTGGGCATTCCAAGCGCCGGAGATGTGTCATTCCGGCCAAACGGTGGGCTGTCGCATTACGAGTCCACGCGCCTGCAGTGGTTCGACCAGTTTCTCAAGGGCATGCCCGCGGGCCTGGAACATGCCCGGCCGGTGCGGTATTTCCTGATGGGCGGCGGACCGGGAATCGCCGATGGCGGCCGCACTGTGCAGCATGGCGGAGAGTGGAAGTCAGCGGACACCTGGCCCCCGGAAGGCACGCGGGAGACGCCCTTCTACTTCCACGCTTCAGGTGCATTGTCGACAGAACCGCCGGCGGAGGAGTGTGCGGAGACCCGGTACCTGTTCGACCCGCAGAAGCCGGTGCCCACCATCGGGGGGAACCTCTCGGCGATCCCCATTCCGCCCGGCGGGTACGATCAGCGCAATGATGCGCGCTTCCCTTTCAGCCATGGCAAGCTGCCCCTTGCGGCCCGTTCGGATGTGCTGGTGTTCGAGACCGAGCCGCTGGATGACGACGTGGTGGTTGCCGGGCCGCTGACGGTGAGGCTGTGGGTGTCCACGGACGGCCCCGACACGGATTTCACGGCGAAGCTGATCGACGTGTACCCGCCGGGTCCGGGGTATCCGGACGGTTGCGCGCTGAATATCGCCGACAGCATCATGCGGCTGCGCTTCCGCAATGGGTATGAGGCTGAAGAGCTTGCGGAGCCGGGGAGAATGTATGGGCTGAGCTTCGAGTTGTACCCGACGGCGAACAGGTTCGCGAGAGGGCACAGGATCCGTGTGGACATTTCCAGCAGCAATTACCCGCGCTTCGATGTGAACCCCAACACCGGCGGGCCGCTGGGTCAGGAGCGACGGTTCCGTGTGGCGGAGAACTGCGTGTACCACGACCGGGAGAGGCCATCGCACATCGTGATGTGGGTGGAGGAGTAGGCAGACGGCGCGGCCTCAGACCCTGTCCCCCTCTCCTTTCTCGGCAACCGCAAGCGGTCGCTTCGCTCGGGACGAGGGGGAAACGGCAGGGGCAGACGGCAGTCTGAACCCGGGGCGCTGACGACGGAGACGAACGGCCGGGCCCGATGGGTGCCGGCGCGTCCTACCGACGCGCTCTCCCATGCGGCCCCTGCGAACGGCAAAAACGGACGGCAGACAGTCAGGATTGCCCGCCCCAGCGTTCAGCCGTCCTACGGCAGCCGCTCGGCCACGAAGCCCAGCTCCTCGCGGATCAGCGTCGGGTCGTAGACGGAGTCGTGCTCGTGACCTGTGTGTTCGAAGTAGGACACATCCACGTCGTTCCCCCACCAGTTGCGCAGGATGTCGGCCACCGGCGCGGATACCCAGGCTTTCGGCCCGACAGCGTTCATGACGCGCACGCCCGGCTTGAGGGGTGACTCGACGGCGAGTGTGAAGGCCCGCACCGCGTCGCTGAGCCCCATGATCGTTATGCTGCCTAGCGCCCACTGCCCGAGCGGCCCCACTCCGCGCGGGGCAGGGAGATTCTCGTCCGGGATCACCGTGGACAGGCGCAGATTGATGACATCGATCTCCTCGTTCTGCCGCTGGTAGTACCGGGTGATCTCCTCCATCAGGTACTTGGAGACCCCGTAGCCGTCGCGGTCGAAGCACGGGTGATCGTCGGGGATCGGAACCCGCAGGGGCCGGAATTTCGTGCTCTGCATGCCCACCGCAGCGATGGAGCTAGCGTTCACGAACTTCCGGCAGCCGCGGTCCATGAGGTAGCGCATGAGGCAGCGGGTTCCCTCGACGTTCACAAGGACCCCGTCACGCTCCAGGCAACCGCCTGTGACCGCCGCGAGATGCACCACGCCATGGATGGAGTAGCCGTCAAGCTGGCGCAGATCTTCGAAGCTGCTGAACTCGCCCCGGACCCAGGGCAGGTCGAGGCCCGGGTTCTTGCGGCTCATGCAGATGACCTGGTGGTTTGCGGACAATGCCTGGGCCATGGCCTTGCCGATGAGTCCACTGGCGCCGGTAACGAGAATCGTGCTCATATTCGGTCAGCCTTTCCGGGGCTAGTCGC
>JAGPGE010000374.1 GCA_018056145.1 Armatimonadota bacterium | reverse complement strand
ACCACGCGGGGGAAGACGTCATCAAGGGCTTCTGCTTCCTCAATAATGTCGCGCTGGCCGCCGAAGCAGCCCTGCGCGACGGGGCCGAGCGCATCGCCATCGTGGACTTCGACGTCCACCATGGCAACGGCACGCAGGAGCTCTTCTACCACCGCCGGGATGTACTCTACACGTCGATCCACGAACACGGCCTATTCCCGGGGACCGGATCATATGATGAGGTGGGTGTCGAGGAGGGCGCCGGGTATACCATCAACGTGCCACTGGTCCGAGGCGCGGGGGATGCGCACTATGCGCGGGTGATGCAGGAGCTTCTGGCCCCGGCATTGCGCGAATTCCAGCCGGATCTCATCCTGGTCTCCGCAGGTTACGACCCTCACCATGCCGAGCCGCTGGCGGAGATGGACTGCTCGGCGAGGGCCTTCTACGACTGGACGGCACTGCTGGCGCGGACTGCCGACGAGACTTGCGCGGGGCGGCTGGTGCTGGTGCTTGAGGGTGGCTACTCGCTGACCTGGCTGGGGCCGTGCGTGGAGAACTCCTTGCGGGCGCTCTTGGGCCGGGGGCCATCGGACATCGCTGATCGGTCGGTCGAACCGCATCCGGGCCAGCGGGAGATGATCGAGAGTGCTCTGGAGCTGGTTCTGAAGACGCACCGTGAGCGGTTGGGGCTGTAGTTCGCACGACCACCGGTCTACGGCATGCAGAGACTATGCGGCCCCGCCTGTACGGGCGGGGCCGCATAGCATTTCCTCGCTCTATACGGTGCGCTACTTCACGCGGATGGTGTCCGATCCCTCGAAAGTTAGGCCCGCCGTCGTGCTTCCGACCACCACGAACGTGGCGCTGGGCGGCGCGACAAACGGGTCCACATCCGCCTGATCGATCTTGAGCACCATCTGCCCGCGGGCATCTGCCTTGACGGTGGTGATGGGAACACCCACCCCATTGGTGGTGACCACGAGGCTTGAGCGATCCACTGATGCCAGAGGCATGTCGGTGTGGATGGTGATCCACTCCGTCGGTGCACTAAGCACGAGGACGCTCGGGGCAACTGTAACGGACATGGCGATATCTGCCGCGAAGGCGGCAACAGCGAGGGACAGGACGGCGAGGCAGACGACTGTCACTCGTGTTGACACACGCATGGCGACCCTCCTGATTTCCGGATACCGACTCTACTGAACTACCCTCCGTCTGGCACGCTGGAAACACTACACGCGGCTTTGTCAAACCAGATTGACTTCACTGCAGACGCTCCAGTGGCTACCCGCCCAGCAGCGCGTCCACGCAGTCCCGAACCTGCTGCTGGGTCTTCAGCCGGAGCTGGTCCGGGGTTCCATCGCTGGCGCAGAGAACCTCGACGGCTTCGGGACCCTCCATGGTACCGGCGTAGTGGTGGCGTATCTGCTGCTCAAACTGGTGTCGGACCTTGTCTCCCCCGGCGGTCTGCACGGCGCCCTGGACCGCCGCCGTCGCGGCTTCAGCCACTTCCTCCACGGTGAACTTCCGGCCCTTCTGCATCGCCACGGAAAGCCGCTTTCGGACCTCCGCGCCCCAACCGGCGGACGTGGCGTCACCCGCGCGCAGGCGCGCTTCCACCATTGCCACCGCGTTGCTGCAGTCTCCAGGGCTCCGGGTGGCGATGGCCGTGGCCATGGCCGCCTGTGTCGCCGCGTCCAGCAGTTCGCCGGCAGTCTCCTGTATCTCGTCCGGGTTCGTGAAGTCCGGCGGGACATTGCCCGCGGTCCGGTACCGGTACCGATTCTGGGCCTGGTACTGCACACAGACGCCGTAGGCTGCGCCCTGTAGGTCCTCATCCGTCACTCCGGCGGCCTGCAGGGACTCGACCACCGCGGCCGCAACCGTCGTGTCCTGGTCAACGTCTGCCTGGCAACTGCCGTCGCGCACCTGGGCGCGGGCCTTCAGCTGCACCCCGCTGCGCAGAGTGGCCCGAACCATAATCGTCTGCCCAGAACGGATTGGTCCGATGCTGTATTGCCCGGACCCGTCTGCCTGCCCCGATCCGAGACGAGTGCGTGTCTGGGCATTCTCGACCGTGACCTGGCAGTACGCGGCGGGGTTCTCAGCGGCTGCGGTCGTCGCGGCGGCCGGGGCCGTCACGGTGCCGGCAACCATGGCTGTGCTGGCCGATGAAGCGGCGTTCTCATCGCCACCGCCACCACAGCCGGACAGGACGCATGCAACGGCGAGCATAACAGCAAGTACGAGCAGCGATTTCACGGCAATCACTCCTGGAGGCTGGATTGGGTGCGTCTCTGAGAAGACTATACCCCCGGACCGCGATCTATGTTCAGCAAGAGGGCGATACTGTCTATTTATAATATACTATAGTTCACCATAAAGAGACATGTTGACATTTTCACTATACGGTGCTACCATCCCTGCGTGGATATAGCTACCGATGCCGGGCGAAAACTCCTCGCAACACGCATCCAGTCGGCCATCGCCGAGGCCGGCTACGACTCCTTGGCCGCCTTCGCGCGGAAGATGGGGGTCACCCGCGGCCTCATCCACAACTATGTGGCAGGCACGACCCTTCCTCCCCTTGATCGGCTCCAGGCCATCGCCGACCTGTGCGGCAAGCCCCTCACCTGGTTCCTCGTGGATGACCCATCCTTCACGACTGCCGAGGCCGCGAGCCTTCGTTCGGAACGGGACGCACTCCTGGCGGAGAACAACGCGCTGACAGGCCTGCTTGCTGCGGAGCGCGAGCGCCGGGCGGCGGAGCACGATCGGCATGCCGCTGCAATGCTGGAGACGGTCCGCGAACTATGCCTGGCATATCGCAGGCTCGGCGACA
The DNA here is from genome assembly GCA_018056145.1 of Armatimonadota bacterium. Lineage (GTDB taxonomy): Bacteria > Armatimonadota > Zipacnadia > Zipacnadales > JABUFB01 > JABUFB01. The sequence goes on along the minus strand of JAGPGE010000374.1, from coordinate 3,364 downwards.
CCGCAGCCCTCCTGGAAGCGGCGCCGAGACTGCTGGAACTTGCCCGGGATCGCGGGGCGTCAAAGGCCATCATGGAAGCCCGGCTGCAGATGGGCCACGCGTGGTTCGAACGAAGCGATCTGTCGCGGGCACGGGCGTCGCTGGAAAAGGCCCTGCAGACCGCGCGGGAGCTCGGGGACGCAAGAGCTGAGAGATCAGTCCTGCAGGAGATGGTCCGTGTCCTGCAGGCCTCCGGCAATCTTGTCGCGGCCCGCGACCATGCCCTCGCGCTGGCGAATTCGGATGCGTGGTGGTCGCGCTGGGCGGGCCGCGTATCCCTCGCGGCGCTGGAGGATCAGGCGGGCAATCCCGAGGCCGCGCTGAAGTACCTGGACGAGGCGCAGGAAACCGTTGACGCGGGCGACCAGCCCCAGGCGTACGTTCAGACGGCCCGCACCTACATTCTCTCCAATCGGGTCAATCTGGCGCTAAGCCGGGGCGAGTATGGCCTCGCCGGAAGACTGGTCGTTGACCTTCGCGAGACCGCCGCCCAGGCATCCCAGCCCGACCAGGTGCGCGAGGCGGCGTTGAACGAGGCCATCGTCCTCCTGCGGATCGGACGGGTCTCGGAAGCCGCGGCGCGACTCGATGCGCTCGGGGACTGGGCGGAAATCGCGGCTGACGCACGTCTCCAGGCGCTTGTCGAGGTCTTGCGGTCGGAGGTGTTCCGTTGCCAGGGGGACGTTGACGCCGCGCGCAACCACGCGCGGCTGGGCATCGAGAAAGCAACCGAAGCCGGGCGCGGGCACGTGCTTGCTGAAGCCGAACTCGCGCTGGGACTGGCCTATCTCGACGCCGGCAGGCCGGCCGATGCCGAGTATCACATCGCCCGCGCAGAATCACGGGCCGCGAAGCTGCAGTGGCGGCGTCTGCAGCTGGCAGCCAGATTCCATCGAGCGAGATGCCGGATGACCGATGACCCCGAAATCGCGATGGAGACCATGCGGACAGTATTGCAGGATCTCCATCAGGCAGGCTGCCGCGACCTTGAGGCTGACGCGATGGTGTTGCTCGCCGGGCTGGAGGAAGGCGACCGGGCGCGTGAATACGCTGAGCAGGCAGTGGGGATTGCGCGGGAACTCGGCTACGTACGGGGCGAGAAACAGGCATCGCCGGTGATTGCGGGCTTTGATCACCCAACGAAAGAGGAGCTGTGAATGAAGGCTACAGGGCGGGGCATTGCTGGACTGATGGCGTGCCTGATCATCTCGGCGCTCGTGGGCTGCGGCGGGGAGGCCGTGCTCCTGAGCTACATCGGCGGCGGCCTGCCGCCGGGCGAACCGGACATCGGCGGCGTGGTGCTGGCCGCGGCTCCGGCAACCGCATCGGTGGACGCGGCCGCTGGTGAGACCCCGGTTGTCGGTGCGACGGTCGAGTTGTTCAAGGGAACGCGCAGGGCCGGGCAAACGGTGACAGGCCCGGGCGGCTACTTCCGGTTCGAGAATCCGGCCTCCGGCCGGTACCGGCTGCAGGTGACGCCACCTGCCGGATCGGGGCTGCGAGCAGCACAGCGCGACCTGGACCACCAGTACGGACGCCAGACCTTCGTGGAGATCGTCCTGCAGAGAGACTGAACGGTCAGGGCATACCCGCCAGATACGGGGATGGGCAGCGTAGCCGAAGCACCGGCGATCGCCTGCCCGTCCCTTGTGTTTCCTCCATCTCAAGCTCTACCGCCGCATCGCGTGGGACCCGACGCCCCACACGCAGATATTCATGCTTCCCCAGGAGGAAAACCATGCGATCCTGGGGCCGCATCGCCGGTGGGGCTGCCGCAGTGGCGCTGGAGGCGGACAAGCCGATGTACATGCCCGGAGAACCGACCCATAGCCGGCTCACGATCGCGGCGAACAGCGACATTGAGGCCAAGCCGCGCTGGTCAGGCTCACGGGTGAGGAGGAAGTGCGGTTCGAGGTACCCGTATTCGACGAGAAGGGCGAGAAAACGGGCGATAAGGACGACTACAAGCGGGTGCAGGCCCCGGACACCGAGCAGCGCATCCCCGGTCCGATCAAGCTGTCGGCGGGTCGGCAACAGGTGCTCGAGGTCCAACTCCACGTGCCGGTGACCGCGCCGCCCACGTACTCCGGGCCGAATGCCACCCACCGCTACCAGCTTTCGGGCGCTCTGGACGTGGCCTGGAGCACCAACCCGAGCGACACCACGGACATCATCGCGGGCCTGACGGGGCCGGGAGGATAGGCGTTCTTCGAGATCAGATGAAGATGCCCGGCGGAGACAGCTGCGCGGTGGACCCGCCGTCCACGCAGAGCGTCTGCCCGGTGATGTAGGAGGCCTGAGAGCTTGCCAGGAACGCTACGGCGGCGGCGATCTCATCGCTGCTGCCGTAGCGCTGCATCGGCACATACGGCTGGCGAACATCGGCGAGGGGCGTCCCCGCGGGAATCCCTTTGCGCCGGATGGGCCCCGGCGCGACTGAGTTCACTCGGATCCCCGCCGGCGCCAGTTCCAGAGCAAGGGAGCGCACGAAGGCCTCGACGGCGCCTTTGCTGCTGTCGTAGGCAAGCATCCGGTGGTGCGACTGCAGCGCGCCGATGGTGCTGATGAAGACCATGGCGCCGCTGCCCCGCTCAAGCATCGTCGGCGCCAGGCGTTTGGCCAGGAAGAAGGCGCTGTCGGCGTTGGTCGCGAGCATTCGCTGCCAGTCGTCCGTATCCGTGTCGGAAAGCGCACCCCCACGCACCAGCGCCGCATTGTGCACCAGCAGATCAGGTTCCAGGCCCTCCTGCGCCATGCGCGCGAACAGCGCGTCCACCTGCGCCTCGTCGGAGACGTCCGTCACTACAGGCAGCGCGAATCCCCCGGCCCCGGTGATCTCCCCCGCCGTCTCGATGAGGTTCTCCTCAGTGCGCCCGCACAGCACCACCCGCATGCCCTCGGCCCCAAGGCGGACGCTGATTGCTCTGCCGATGCCCGCGCCGCCGCCGGTGACAAGGGCGACCTTCCCGCGCAGGTCGGGGTAACACGGCGAGACAGGTGGTTCGAAGGTGTCGTTCATCGGGCGCTCCCGGGCGAGATGCATTGGTTGCGGCAGGTTCTGGTGCGAGGGCGGGCGGCCCGGACGTCAGTCTTTCGCCGTCAAGTCCGCGCAGACCAGTTCCTCATCATTGCGCGCGAAAACGTGCCGGTAAGCGAAGGCCGGGTGGCTCCAGCAAACTCCCCCGCGGCCGTCGAATTGCCCCTTCGTCGGCTTGATGAGATGCGACCGGCTGATCTCCTGATACCCCTGGGGCGAGACCCGGCTCACGATGAGTTCGCCCTTTTCGTTGAAGAACCAGACGCGATCACCATTGCGGACCATATG
>JAGPGE010000373.1 GCA_018056145.1 Armatimonadota bacterium | reverse complement strand
ACGGACCTGGACGCGGACCGCCTCGGGCAATTCTGCGCCAAGTTCAACTGCGAGGCCGCCGCGAGCTTCGAGGCCATGCTGGCCGACGAGCGCATCGACGTGGTGAGCGTCTGCACCCCCAACTCCATGCACGCCATGTTCGCGGTGCCGGCGATGCAGGCGGGCAAGCATGTTGTGGTCGAGAAGCCGCCAGACATGACGCTGGAGAAAGTGGACCAGATGATCGCCGCGCGCGACGCCAACGGCGTGCAGTGCGCGATCTCCCTGCAGGTGCGATTCCGAAAGCCCATCGAGGCGATCAAAGCGGCCATCGATTCCGGGCGCTTCGGCAAGCTGCTTGAGGGCGACGCGTACATGAAGTGGTACCGGTCCACCGAGTACTACCTCTCCGCCGACTGGCGCAGCAAGCGGGACCAGGGCGCGGGGGTCACCATCCAGCACGCCTTCCATTACATCGACCTGCTGCACCACCTGCTTGGGCCGGTGGCCGAAGTCGAGGCGCGCATGACCAATCTCGCGCACCCCGAAGTGGAACTGGAGGACACGCTGAACGCCTTCCTGCGGTTCCGCAATGGGGCGCAGGGCATCGTCCAGGCGAGCACGGCGCTGTGGCCGGGGACGGACATCCGCATCGAGGTGAACGGCGAAGACGGCACGGTGATCATGCAGGGGGAACGCGTGGCCACCTGGAAGTTCAGGGAAGAGCAGCCGGGCGACGAAGGCATGGTGCAGATCGGCGATCCGAACCAGTCCACGGCGGCCGGCGGCGCGGCGGACTTCGCCTTCACCGAGCACAAGTACATGGTGGAGGACATGATCAACGTCATCCACAATGGCGGCAAGCCGCGAGTGACGCTGGAGAGCGCGCGGCACACGCTTGAGATCGCGCTTGCGATGTACGAGAGCGCGGACAAGGGCGTGCCGGTGACGCTTTAGAGGGTGCTGGGGACGACCTCTGCAGTTGGATGACGCGGAGCTTTCCGCTGAGTGTGTTGGAGCGGGCTTCCCCGCAAAGTCCTTTCTCACGTCAACGACGTTCGCGGGCAAGCCCGCCCCAACAATGCAATGGGGCCGTCTCCGTGTAGGAATCGGTGTCGAGTGCCGGTCTCCCGGTGCACCGCTAGGACTACGGCCGGGCCTGATAGGTTCGGCGCTCCGTTGCGGAGCGCTTCGCCTGTGCGGCCTCTTCGAAGGGCCAATGCGGACGGCGAGCAGGCCGAGCATCACTGGCCGGCGCAGGCCCTACTCCCCCCGTATCCAGTCGATCCGCGCCGTGCCCGTTGCGTTGCCGCCGGTTGGGTCCAGGCGGATGCTGGTGATCGTCCCCTTCCACAGTTCATGTGTCCCCACGGGAACCGCATACTCGTGGAACTCGCCGTCCGGAACCGTTTCGAACTTCAGGGACTTGGGTTCGTCCAGCGCCGGGGCTTCCGTCGTGGTCCAGAACAGCTGGGCTCCCGGGCCGGCTTCGGGAGGCAGCGCCATGCGGATGCGTATTTGCTTCACACTCGACGCCGGGACCTCGCAATTGCTGCGGACTAGATAGGGGTCCGGGCCGGTCATGGTGGCCTCCAGGATTCCGGCCACGATCTTGAAAGGCGCCAGGTCGTTGGTCGGACGCCAGCCGTCGTCGGTCTCGGCGAACTCGAACTTGAGCGACGTTGCCAGGGGTGCGGTGAAGCTGCCCGCGCGGAAGGTGGCGTTGATCAGTTCCACCTTGTGCTCGCCGGTGCCGGGCAGGCGGATCTCCAACATGGCCGGGGCCTGGGAGTACCGCCAAGAGTTCTCGGGTTGGGTCTCGGCCCCCGGACTGCTCTCGGGTATGGTCACCCCGTTCACACGCACCTGCCCGGGCCTGGTCACATTGCAGACCAGGGCGTAACCGGTCTGCGGAGCCGGGAAGGCCACGCGGAAGGAGACGGTTCCCGCGGTGTGCTGGGCGTCGGTGACGCGGCCGGTGGCGCTGATGCGGATGTGGTCGAAGGCCACCCGGGCCAGGGCAGTGTGCGGGGTCGGCTCGAAGCCCATGATGCGGTAGACGTTCTTGAGGATGAGCCGGGGCGCGAACACCCAGCCCGACTTGTTCTTCGTGATGGCGTGCATGCTGTCGGGCCACAGGGCGAGGTCCTTGCCCTCGGTGGATTGCTGGTACATGGCGCTGACCGTGATGCCCGCGGCGATGCGTTTCCAGTCTGTCGACTGGTCATACTCGGCCAGTTCCAGGATGGCGTAGGCGTACCGCAGGCCGTTCCACTGCACCGGGTTGCCGAACCAACTCCACTGGTTCCACGAAGCGCCGAAGACCGGGATCGAAGCGTAGCGCAGGAACTCGAAACCTTCCACGTCCCACAGGTAGACGAAGGGCAGGCCGGTCCACGCCCAGTAGACTGCTTTCTCCAGGTAGTCGCGGTCGCCGGTGATGCGGTAGCCTTCGAGGTAGGCCTCGCAGGCATCGGATGAGGCGAGGATGTCAGGAGTGTGCACCGGCACTTCCCACACCTGCGCGGCGCGGGGGACTTCAAACTGGTTCATGAACGCCAGGGCCTTGAGCCCGGCGTCCTTTGCGATCTTGTCGCCGGTGATGCGTGCGAAACGCAGGATCGTCCAGGCATTGTGGGCGCAGGTGCCGATTTCGGCGGCGTTGTCGGGGCCGAGTTCGGCATAGTCCATCCCCTTGAACAGACCACCCTTTTCGACGCGGGCGTGGAATCTCCAGGAGCCGTCGGGCAACTGGGAGCGGATGAGGCCGGAGACTTCGCCGGCCAGGACGGTCATCATGTTCGCGGCGCCCGCGAACTGGAGGCCGAGGTCGTCAGCCTGCGGTGCGTACCCGCTCAGTTCCACCACCCGGTCATAGCGCTCCCGGACGCGTTCGCGAGTGGGGCCAGGCGGGCACAGGTCCAGGCACATGCGCATGTCGTAGAGATTCGCGCTGGACCAGGCGGCGTTGTGCCACATGGCGGGCCCGCCCAGGGAGGGCCACCATTTCTCGGTCTCCTCGTCCCACAGGCTCGTGAGGTACGCGGCCATGGAGAAGTTGATTTCGTCCGCCCAGGTCTTGCCGTGGGGCAGCGGGTTGGGTTTGGGCACGCCGTGCTTGCCGATCCAGTCCCGGACCGCGATGAGGCAGTTCTCACCCGGGCGATTGGCCAGCAAGGTGACTGTCGCGCCCAGTTGCACGACCTCGCCGGCAGCCAGTTCCAGCGGCTTGTGGGCGGTGCGCTGGTTGCGGTTGATATACTCGGGCATGGAGGGCGCGAAGACGCCCATGAGGGTGCTTGCGCGGCCGTTGAACCGGTCGGGCGATGCGAAGGCGGCGCTGGGCCGGTTGAGATCGCGCACGTATGGGGCGAGATTGTCCCAGCTCAGGGCGACCGTGGCATCCCCCGCCTGCGGCACGGACAGGCGCGCGCACATCATCGGGAAGGTGACCATGTGCGGGTGGGGCACGTAGCGTACCTGGTCCTCGTGCCCGGCGACGATGTCGAGAGTGCTTGAGGAGTGCTCGCCCTCCACGAGCCACTCCAGGCCGGGGAAGATGGCGTCGAGCCGCCGGGTACCGGCCGGCGCACCCTCACCCGCGTAGATCATCGGACCATCCAGGGCCAGGACTTTCGCGGGCCGATCGCAGGCGGCGTGAAGCTGGAAGTTGATGTCGTCGGAGTTCGGGGAGATGGTGACGGTCTGGGTGATGACCCAGTCGCCGCCATTGGCGTCCTGCAGCTTCGCGATGAGTTCCAGGCGACGATCCAGCATATCCGGCGCCATCGCTGCCGGGCTGGGGATGTCCCGGATCTCGTCTGCGTACACGAGGTGCTCCATCGGCTTGCCTTCGCGCGTCTCCACCACGAGGCGGCTCATGCGCGGGATTATGGCCACGGTCTGCCAGCCGCCGGCCATCATGCGCTGGATATGGCCGATTCCGTAACCGAATTGGGCTCTCGGGAAGCTGATCTTCACGCGGTCGTTGTAGATGGCGGCGGTGCCCTCCATGAGTAGAACGCCCCAGCCGGGCGGTGCTGTCTCCGGTTCGGTGAGTTCGGGCCCGACCACCACCGTGCAGGATGTCCTGACGCCCGGAGTATTGTCGGCATCGGCAACAGCGCGCAGGGGCGCTTCGGGTGTCTGGCGGTCGGATGTCACGGACCAGCGGACCTGCACTTCGGAACCGGGGCGGATGAACTCCAGCCTGCGGCGGCGCTGGGCCGGGTCGGTGGCCAGCGGTACACCGGGGCGCAGTTCAGTCCTGACATTGCGCACCATGGCGTGACCGGTGTTGCGCAGGGTCAAAATCGCCGTGGTGGGCCTGCCTGTGGTGAAGATGAAGGGGTCGGCGGTGAGGTCGGCGATCTCGAGCACAGGCTCGTATGGAATGCGCTCACGCGCGGACAGCTCGCCGGCCGTCAGAAGCAGGCCAAAGGAGCCGCGGTTGCCCCGCCTGCCACGGACTTTCCAGGCGATGTCCGCGGTCTGGTCGGGCTCGAGGTTCTGGAGGGCGCGGTTCGGACCGCCTTCGGCCCGTAGCCCTTCGGCAAGCTCAATGGATGCCAGGCCGATGCCCAGGAGCTCGTCGCCGGCGTTCTCCACGGTGGCCTTGATGGTGCAGTGGTCGCCCTCGAGGCCCGGCGTCTCGACGATGTCTACCTTCTTGAAGCGCGGGATTGGCCCCACGCTTTCCACCCAGCGCACGTCATCGAGCAGCAGCCTGCCCTGCTTGCCGCTGATGCGCGGGGAGACGTGGACCCATTTCACCTTCGGGTCCGAGGTGAAGTCGTACTTAAGCACGCCCTCGTGCCATTGGCCGTCGCCCACATGCTGCTCGGGGACCTGGTAGATGGCCCGCTGCGCGCCGGTGTTCTCGAAAGGATCGGCGCTCATGGGGATGATGTAGACGACGAGGGTGCCCGGGCCGCTGCTGGAATCGGCGCGGTACCAGAAGCGGAGGCCGCCTTTGAGCTGGGACAGCATGGTGCCCTGCTTGCCGTCATTGGGGAGCCAGCGGCGGTTCAGCCCGCACTCGCCGGGGCTCCCCTCGCGGTCCATGACCACGGCGTACTGTCCGGAGTGGGCGTCCCCGGTGACCTGCACATTGCCGAGGAACTCCCAGTCCAGCGGCACGCCCTGCTGATCCAGTTGCTCGAACCCGCCGTTGGTGACAGGGTTCTCCTGGGCAAGCAAGGGCCAGCCTGCAAGGAGCAGCAGGCCAGCGAGGAGCATGGGTGCGCGCATGACAGGCACCTCCAGGGGGAGACAGTTGGTGTCGGGGCGTGGCTAATCGGACGGATCTTCGTCGCTCACGGGCTTCTGCCCGAACATGTTGCCCGGGTGTGCGAAGACCAGCCCGGTGGCGAGCATGACCGCGGCGATAAGCGCCCCCGCGACAGACAGAATATCGCCGAAGTCGACAGTGTCGGACCCCTGCGGGATGGCTAGAACGGCTGCCACAAGAAGGGCGCCGATGCCGATGAGTCTGCGGCCTGTGCGTTCGCGTCCACGCTTCGGTTTGCTCAGGAACAGGAAGGTGTAACCCGCCAGGAACAGCCAGATGAAGATGGTGATCGCTTCGGTCATTGTCGCGCCTCGAAGGGTGCTGAGTTGGACGTCCAGGCGCCCCCCCTGCGCGGGTTCTGTGCGGGCCGTTCAGCCGCGCCCAGGGCTGTCGTCGTCGGGCGGTGATTCGCCGGGAGCGCCCACGTTGGCAGACGACTCATCGGCCTTGTCCGCCGGCTTGCTGAATGATGACCTAAGACCGGCGTCCGGGTATGCCAGGATCAGCCCCGCGAGCAGGAACACTCCCGCCAGGGCGATGAGAATTCCGACCAGCAGGACCGGGGGAGCGAGGGGACCCGTGGTGGGCACGGCGGTGCTCACGGCCATGAGCAGTGCACCGACGCCCACGAACACGCGCCCCACCTGCTCTCGCCGGCCGACGGCGCGAACGGCGAGCCAGAAACCGAATAGCGCGCACGTGATCCAGGCCACCAAGCCGAGTAATGCCGGAGCGGGCAAAATGAACGCCCCCCTTGAAGGCGTACAGGTTCAGTACGGACAATCTATTCGAGATGAGTGTAACATTTCCTCCCGCGGCGGGAGCATTCTCTAAGCTGGGTGCGCTCATCGAACGTAGGTGTGAACACTAGCAACGCCGTGGGGCCCCGTGCGCTGGACGACGCGCACACCCCACGGCTGGCCGCGAGGGCCCCGT
>JAGPGE010000372.1 GCA_018056145.1 Armatimonadota bacterium | reverse complement strand
TACCGGGGCGGGCGCGTACAAGGCATCCTGCCAGCCCGCGTCCTCATCCAGCAGGCCCACCGCGCGCAGCACGATCACCCCGCCAAGCAGGTTCTCCACGAACTCCACCTCGAACTCCGCGTCATCCGGCAGGCTGAATCGGTGCACGTCCGCGGGGTTGTCCGCGCGCTCTATGCAGAACAAGACCGGGCCGCGCTGCAGGGCGACAAGGCCCGCATCCTGGCGCACCGCGGGGTTCGCCCGCAGGCGCATGACCGGCATGGGCAGCATGAGCGTCACCGTCTCATTGCCCGTCCATTCACGCTCAATGCATACGTAGCCTTTTTCCATGCAGTCGCCGAGCACCACCGGCGCTCCGTCCACATGCGCAGTCGCCGCGCCCTCGCACCAGTCGGGAATGCGCAGCCGCAGGGCGAACCGCGCCGGGCTCTCGGGCTTCACGCGAAGGGTGATCTTCCCGTCCCAGGGATAGCCGCTCTCTTGCTCCACCGTCACCGTGCGTCCGGCGATCTCGACCCGCGCCGAACCCGCGACGTACAGGTGGACCCAGAGCGCATCCCCGGAGGTGCTGTACACGTAGCCGCCCAGCGAGGCAACCATGCGCGCGATATTGGGCGGGCAGCAGGCGCAGCCGAACCAGTCTTGGCGGTGGTGCCCGCCGGCGCTCTCCAAGGGATTGACGTAGAAGAACTTGGTCCCATCCAGCGACAGCCCGCTCACGGTACCGTTGTACAGGGCGCGCTCCATGACATCCGCATAGCGGCTGTCTCCGGTAAGCTGCACCATCCTGTGGGCCCAGAAGACCAGCCCGATAGCCGCGCAGGTTTCGGCATATGCAGTCTCATTGGGCAGGTCGTAGTCGCCCGTGAACCGCTCGCCCTGAGCGCTGGAACCCACGCCGCCGGTGACGTACATGCGGCGGGAGGTCACGTTTTCCCAGAGGGTCTCGCAGGCCTTGAGCAGCCCGGCGTCGCCGGTCTCGGCGGCCACATCGGCCATCGCCGAGTACAGGTACATCGCGCGCACCGCGTGGCCTTCGGCGGTGGTCTGTTCGCGCACGGGCAGGTGGTCCTGGTGGTAGCCAAGCTCCGGCCTGTACTCCTCGCCGGGCCGCTCCATCTGGAAGACGGAGGGCTTCAGGCCGCGCTGGTTCAGGAAGAACTCGGCCAGCCTCAGGTAACGCACCTGCCCGGTTACGTGGTAGAGCTTGACCAGGGCAAGCTCGATCTCCTCATGCCCGGGCGCGCCGTACCGCTTGCCGGGGCCCTCGCCGAACACCGAGTCGATGTAATCCGCATAGCGGATCATCGCATCCAGCAGGGTGCGCTTGCCGGTTGCTCGGAAGTGAGCCACCGCCGCTTCAATGAGGTGCCCGGCGCAGTACAGCTCGTGCATGTCCCGCAGGTTTTTCCAGCGGTTTTCGGGCTCCACGAGGGTGAAGTAAGTGTTGAGGTACCCGTCCGGCTGCTGGGCGCCGGCGATGAGCTCGATGGTCTCGTCCAAGAGCCGCTCGAGTTCCGGGTCGGGGTGGGTGGTCAGGGAATACGCGGCGGCTTCGACCCACTTGGCCACGTCCGAATCCCAGAACTGGTGGGGTCGTGGCTCCTTGCCCTCGGTCCAGTCCAGGCGGAAGACGTCGATGCGCCCAGTGTCCTTCATCTGCCGGTATTCCAGGGCAAGGGTGGTCGTGCGGTTCGTCTCCATGCGCGGCGCCCAGAAGGGATCGCGTACGGTGACTTTCTCGAAGGACACGGGATCCATCAACCTGCGGGGCGTGGTGTCAGACACGGTTTGCTCTCGCTTTCTGAAGTCTCCGCGAAGTCGTCACAGTCAGCTGTGGGATGTGCCCGCCGTCCAGGGCACAGGGCCACACGGAGCCGCCTTGCGAACCTGCCGCTACAGCCCCGACAACACCGACAACTGGTCCAGGAACGCCTGGGGGATGAGGCCGTTGGTCTGGATGGGCACGTCCCAGGACACGACCCCCTCGCGGTCGGTGACGTACTTCGTGTAACCGTACACGAACTCATCCGGGAACCGCGGATCGCCCTGCCCCCAGGTTCTTCCGAGATAGCTGAGTATGTGATACTGGGCGCCGTCGAGGAATCGCCCCGGGGTCGTGGGGAAGGCCTCGGAGATCTCTCCGGCGGTGTAATCCTCGAACTCGGTGTGGCAGATCACCGGCACTTTCACGCCCGGGTTGAAGGCCACAAGGCTGTGGGGGTTGCCGGCCTTGAGCGCCCCGGCGAAGCTTTCAAAGTTGGGCGGCTCCGGGTGGCGGTACATTTCGTCGGCGAAGTAACAGCCGTCGATCCACCAGCCCGCAACTTTCTCGCCCCAGCGCAGGGACCACTCCCGGATCACCGCCTCCCATTTCTCCTGGAACTCCGCGAGGCGCTTGCCTGTGCGCACCTGCCAGCCGCCGGGCCAGCCGCCTTCGAAGCCCCACTCCCAGCCGAAGCGTTCCACCGCCACGGGATCGGCGGCCGGGGCTCCCGCGGGAAGATAGACCAGCAGCGTGATGTCCCGCGGCGCAAGTTCCGCGTAGAGGTCTTCCACCAGGTCGCGGCGGGAACACTTGCTGGGGGTGATCCGCGCGATGGAATCATAGGTGGCATTGGGCGCGCAGTAGTGCCCCGAGTTCTGCCCCAGCGTGAGGAACAGGTAGGGCGCATGGATGCTCGCGAGTTGCTCCGCCAGGCCCTTCACGTCGAAGGCGTCCACTTGCGCATTCCACATTTCGGCAGTGGTCTCCGCACCGCCGGCACTGCTCGCAGGGGCCGCGAGATAGTGGCAGAAGACGCCCCATTTCTTGTCTCTAAACCAGTCAGTATTGGCTCGCACGCGAACATTCCTCCGCCGGGACTACCCGTTTCAGTATGGTTCCACGTCCACCGGCTTGCCGGTCTGGGCTGACTCGAATGCGGCGTCGATGACCTGCAGAACCCGCACCCCGTCGGCGCCGGTCACCGGCGGATCGGTGTTGTTTTCGATGGCGTCGATGAACTGTGCGAACTCGCTCATCCAGAAGCGCACGTACCCGAATCCGCTGACCCTCGCCTCAGCGTCAGGCTGCACCGGCGGCATGTAGTCCAGTTGCGTGAGATGCAGGGTGGTCAGGTGGCGGTACTCCGGCCGCACGGTGCTCTGTATGGTGAGATCATGACTCTCCCACTCAGCCCGCATGCGCCCGCCGGAGCCCATCACATCCACCCAGCCATACCGGCCGCCCAGTTTCTGCGAGGTGCAGACCTGCCCGGTCACCCCGCCCGGGAATCGCAGGACCATTTGGACTCCCGCCTCCACCTCGCTGCCCTCTTTCCAGTCGATTTCGGCATACACCCGTTCCGGCCCGCAACCTGCAAGCCAGAGCACGGTGTCGATGATATGGGCGCCGATGTAGTACAGCGGTCCTCCACCGTGGGCCTTCTCGCTCAGCCAGCCGCCCATGCCGCCAATGAGTTGCCCGCCGCCGAGATGAGCGACACTGCCGATGGCCCCCTCATCCAGCAGGCGCTTCATCAGAATCCGGTCGGGCATGAACCGCAGCGTGTAGCCCACCATCAGCTTCACCCGGGCATCCCGCGCGGTGTTTGCCAGCGTCATGCCGTCCCGGGCGTTGAGCGCCATGGGCTTCTCCACGAAGACGTGCTTGCCCGCCTTTGCGGCGGCCATGGCGCACGGGAAGAGCTGGTCGTGGGTGGTGGCGACGATCACTGCATCCAGTGGCGCGACCGCCAGCATCTCCAGATAATCGTTGTACGCCTTCTGATAACCGCAGCGCGCGCGCGCAGTCTCAGCCGCCTCCGCGCGCACATCGGCGCAGGCCGTCAACTGCGCCCGGCCAGTCATCCGCAATGCTTCGGACAGGTAGCGGCCTTGCGATCCGCAACCGATCAGGCCAAAGCGTAACACGTCCGGCATCCTTTCAGCCCCCTCGCGTAGTGGTCTGCCAAGGTGCACAGTTCGACGCCTTTCGCGGGGAACCTCCAGACTTTGGCACTGAACCCGGGGAGTTTAGTGGACGTCCACAGGCCTGTTCAGTCTGGCTTGGGCGGGCGGTTTTAGGATCATTTGTTCGACCGAACTTCGGGCGGGTCTATTGACCGCGCCGGAATCGCCCCCTTATAATCCCCGCGCATGAATACGCGACCAGCGTGCGAGAGGTAATAGCAGCGTGCATCGAAGCCTGATTCCCCTAACCATTCTTCTGGCGGTCACCTGCGCCACGGCTGCCTTCGCAGGCAAGCCCGCGTGGGTGATTCCGGATGTGCTGAACGTGCGCGAGAAGCCCGGCACGGATTCCGCGAAGGTGGGGACGGTGCAGCGTGGTGACCAGGTGATAGTGACCGCGTTCCGCGAGGACCGTTGGTGCAAGGCGCTCCTGCCCAACGGCCGTTCGGGCTGGGTCAAGGAAGAGTATCTGATGTTCTCGGCCGACAAGGGCCGGGAGCTTGCGAAGTCGGCGGGCAAGACCCCGATGGCCGTCCCCGCGTGGGTGAAGGAGCCGGTCATCAACATGCGCGGCGGCCCGGACATCGGCTCGAAGGTGGTCTGCCAGGCATCCCGGGGCGAGAAGGTCTACATCGTCGAAAAGCGCGGGGACTGGCGCAAGGTGAAACGCTCTTCAGGCCAGTACGGTTGGGTGCGGTCCGACTTGCTGGAGTACAGCCTGGATGCGGGCCGCAAGCTCTCGGGCAGTTCGGGGGCAGCCGCTCCGAAGCCGCGGCCGCAGGCGGCCGGGCCGAAACCCGCCTGGGTGACCGCCAACGTCGCCAACGTCCGCAAGGGCCCATCCCTCGGCTACACCCGCACCGGCCAGTTCACCCGGGGCACGAAGGTCTACATTGTCGAACAGCGCGGCGACTGGGCTAACGTCAGCGGCCCCGGCGGCAAGGGCTGGATGCACACCGACCTGCTGGAGACCAACCTGAACAAGGGCCGCTCCCTTGCATCCGAGACCGGGGGCAAGGACCGGGACAAGGCGTACTGCATCGGCAACAATGTGGCCCTGCGCTCCGGCCCTGGGACCGAGTACAAGGAACTCGAGCGCCTCACCCAGGGCGCCACGCTCTGGATCGAGGACGAAGAGGACAACTGGTGCGAGGTCGAGGTGGAGGGCGGCGATTCCGGCTGGATTGCGGGCTGGTACGTGCGGCGGCATGGCGCGAAGAACCCGGTGGCTCCCGAACCCGGGGCGGATGCCCTGAAGCCCCCGGCCGGCGATTTTCCATCCCCCAACCGGGAGCCCGAGGAGGGCAAACTCCAGCCCTTCTCGGCTTGGATTGCCGAGGACAACACAAACGTCCGCTCGGGTCCGGGGACTGAGCACCCTGTGAAGTTCCAGCTGAACAAGCAGCAGCGCGTGCAGGTAACGGACTGCGAGGGCCAGTGGTGCAAGATCACCACGGAGAGCGGCTCGGTGGGCTGGGCTGCCGGTTGGGTGCTGGACTTCCAGCCGCCCGGTCGCCCGGAGGCCGCGAAGATCGTGGATGGCCGGAGGATCGAGGTCAAGGCTGGCTGGGTCGACGGGAACGTGGTCAACATCCGCGCAGGCAAGGGCACCGACTCCGCCATCGTCGGAACCGCGAAAGAGGGCGAGGAGGTGGTGATCGTTGCCCGCGAGAGCGGCTGGCTCAAGGTGCTCCTCAGCGACGGCAAGGTGGGCTGGATCGCAGAGGAGCTGATCGAGAGCCGCGCGGAGAGGGAGCTTAACGGCGGGCAAGGCGGATCGGGTTCAGTGGAGCTCGGCGGGTCCGACATGGGCAACAAGATCGCGCAGACAGCGATGCGCTATCTCGGGCGCCCGTATGTGCGCGGCGCCGAGGGTCCCGGCTCATTCGACTGTTCCGGCTTCACCCAGTTCGTACACTCCCAGTTCGGGATCCCGCTGAAACGAACCGCTGGGGGCCAGTACCGGCAGGGGACGCCGGTCGACCGCGACAGCCTGCGCCCCGGAGACGTGGTGGTCTTCAGCAACACCTACAAGGCCGGCATCTCCCACGTGGGCATCTACATCGGGAACGGCAATTTCGTCCACGCCGCCAACAGCCGCAGCGGCGTACGAATCAGCGCCCTGGATTCCTCTTACTATGCATCACGCTACAGCGGCGCTCGCAGAATGTACTGAGCGCCCTCACTCGGTTGGCTATCTCAACGGCGTCC
The DNA here is from genome assembly GCA_018056145.1 of Armatimonadota bacterium. Classification (GTDB taxonomy): domain Bacteria; phylum Armatimonadota; class Zipacnadia; order Zipacnadales; family JABUFB01; genus JABUFB01. Next base: position 49 of record JAGPGE010000372.1, on the reverse strand, counting down.
CGATGACGGGACGCCGTTGGGCTTTGTGCCGTCGCGATCGTTGCGAACG
>JAGPGE010000371.1 GCA_018056145.1 Armatimonadota bacterium | reverse complement strand
GCCGTCTGAGCCACCCGGAATGGCATCGATGTAGATCCCGTAGATCTCCGCGTAGTCGCTGCCACCCGACGGTGTCCCTTGAATGTCCATGCGGAAATAGCGCTGGGCGGCGACATCGTCCCACCACAGGCCAGTGTAGATGTCCTGCCCGTTCAGAAGAGCCACTAGCGGCTGGCTGTACTGGAAGGCATCGTCAGCGTCCGGAACATCAGGCGAGGCGGCCCAGGAGATGAGTGCCGCCTAAGCGGTCACGCATGTAGCCACAAGAGCCATCGCGACAATGGTGATCCGGATCATCGCTGCTACTCCTCAGCTTAGTGGCAACCAAGTATACTGGCTATATGATAACCAGATTGGCTATACGGGGCAATGGTGCCCTGTGACAGAGCCGGGGATTTATCTGTAATTTTCGTAGGAGTTTTCGGAACCGCCTGCGCCGGACTGTCTCCCTGGGACACAGCGCTTGCCGGTTGTTCCGCTCCCGTGTTAGAATCCACGCGCCGGCGCACTGCTTCGCAGCCCCCAATGCGCCCCCGCCGGCTGGAGGTGTCGTACATGCCCCGTAGACGTCGCCGCGAACCCAGCGGCCTGGCGGAATCAGTGACTTTTTGGTCCGTTGTCATCTTCATTGCAGCCATCGTCGCATTCCTTAGCTTCCGGGTAGGCCGCGACTGGTTGGGGAAACGGCTTGGGACGCTTGACATGTCGCCCGGCGCACCGCGAATCGTGGCGCAGGCCGACATGGACCCGGAGAACGCAGCGCGGATCGAGCAGGAAGCCCGCGCGCCGGAAAAGGCCGAGGCACGTATCGAAGAGCGCGACCCGAGTTACGCTGAAAAGCTCCGTATCCAGCGCGAGGACGATCTCGCCGAGCCCCAGGACGGAGCGTCTCTGAACACGCGGGCAGACGACGAGGGCGACCCCGGGGCCGACAGCAAGCCTCCGCCCGATGAGCCGAAGCCTGCCAGTAAGCCTCAAGGGCGTTCGGGCGGCTTCACGGTCACAGCCGGGGCTTTTTCCAGCGCCGAGAACGCGAGCCGCACTCTCTCCCAACTCACGGCGATGGGCTACAAGCCGTACATTGAGAAGATAGAGCGCAACGGGAAGACTCTGCACCGGGTGAACGTCGCCGTCGTCAAATCGCGCGGGGAAGCCGAGCAGTTGAAAGAGGAGGTCGCCGCGGCGGGTATCAACGCCGGCCTTGTGGCCGGGAACTGACGCTCAGACCCGCGGTGCATACGCAGTTGACAGCACATAGCCTGCCCGAATGGATCGGCATTGGGGTCGCGGTTGTCCTCGCCCTGAGCCTGATCTCCGGGTTGACCTGGATCAACGGAAGCAATCACGGAGTGGACAGGCGGCGTCTGCGCGGCGCCATCGTCCAGCTCTGGATCGGCGTCATCGTCTGCACGGCCGGCCTGGCCTATGCCCGGCACCTGTTGGGCGGCGGGGTCATGGACTACGATTCCCGCGGCGAGAGCCCCCTCGCGGTTCGAGCGCTGGGGCCCCGCGAAACCGCGGTGATCCTCGCCGCGTTAGCCTGGGTCGCCGCATGGATGTTCGTGGTCTCACGGGCAATCCGGGCGGTAACCCCGGTCGCCCCAACCGGTCCGGACCGTCCCTCGTAGGCCGGCCGTCTCGTTCGGCGGCCGTTGCATTCGAAACAACGGCAACCGCTGTGCGGAGCCAGTCATCCAGGAGTGAACCATCTTTGGATCTGCTCACCATCATCGAGAGCGCTCGAGGGCTGTTGCCGGGCCAGAAGAAGCAGAAGGCCCCGCCGCTCAGGCGCGAGCAGGCTCTCTCGGCCCGCCCTGTGCGCAATCCGAGCCTCAAGTGGCGCGTAAACGACGACGGTGAGGCCATCATCGTCCTCCCGCGTCGCAAAGATGTCACGGGCAAGTTCCTCGCATGGATGTTCTTCGTCCCCGAAACGCGCCCGCTGGCACTGGACGAGGTCGGCACTTTCGTCTGGCAGAACTGCGACGGGACAAGCAGCATCGCCGAACTGTCAGAGAAGCTCAGCAAGGAGTACCGTCTCGGGCGCAAGGAAGCCGAACTGTCCCTCACCGAGTTCCTCAAGATGCTTGCAAAGCGCGGGATGATCGGTTTCCTCGTGCCGGACGAACTGGCCGCTGAGCTGGGCGAAGAACACAAGAAGCTGCTCGGACTGGAGCACGTCGGGAACACGGAAGCAGACCTGCGCAAGGCCGAGGAGTCCGCGGCTGAGGAACAGCAGGATGCAACGGACAATCCGGCGCAGGACCGACCGGCGCGCGGCGATCAGTGAGGTGAACCCGGATGGATACCGTCCGGTTGGGGCTTATCGGTTTCGGCGCGTGGACCCGCTCGGCCTACGTCCCTTCCCTGGAGGCGCTGGACAACGTCCAAGTCATCTCCGTTGCGGCGCCCAGCGATTCGTCGCGCCAGGCGGCTATCGACCTGCTCGGGCCAGGGGTCGAGCTCTTCACGGACTACCGGGATCTGCTGGACCACTCGCCGGTGGACGCCGTCGCCATTGCGCTGCCCGGACCGCTGCACGCGCAGGCCCTGGCGGCGGCTTTGGACGCCTGCAAGCACATCCTCTATGAGCCGCCCATCGCCGTGGACGAGGCCGAAGCCATGCACGCGCTGGAGACGGCCGCCTGTCACCCCAAGGTGGTGCGCGCCGACCTGGAGCTGCGCTACCTGCCGGTCCTGGACTTCCTCATGACCCGCCTTCTCCCCAACGAACTGGGCGAGCCGTTCCTCGCGAAGGTCAGCCTCTGGTGTGACTGGGGTCTGGGCGGCGGTGACTGGCTGGATGAAGCCGAACCCCAGGGCTTTTTCCCGTGGCTGGGCTGCTGGTATGTGGATGTGCTGGACCGTGTCTTCGCGGTTGCTCCTGAACGGGTCTTCGTCACCGGAGGCTACGCGGCGAACCGCACCCTCATGGACCACGGCTGGGCGAGCTTCAGCTACCCGTCCGGTGCGGTTGGGCAGTTCGAGTTCAACATGGTCGCCGCCGAGGGACAGCGCACTGAGTTGACGGTTGTGGGCACGCGGGGCGAGGCCATCATCGACCTGTGGAGCGGCGCCTGCCGCTGGAAGTCGGGCGTGAACCAGTGGCACGAGGCCCAGGTGCCCTGCGCTCAGCCCGTGGCGGGCTTTTCCGGAATGCGCGAGTCCATCGCGGCGTTCATCGAGTCCGTGCGCGCGGAAGTCCCGGATGATGAGGCTCTTCGCGTGGCCGAGAGGGTCCACAAGACGGTCTTCGCCTGCGCCCGGTCCGAGGCGCAGCGCCAGGCAATCCGGCTCTGAAGACAATCCCCGCGGGGAGGGCTCGCAATGCGCATGTGCGATGTCGGTTGGGTCTGGGAGGGCCAGGGACTCGACCCCGGCGTGAACCCCTCGATCTTCGGTGTGGGCGAGGGCTGCGAGTATTTCGGCCTCACCCGCGCCAACTTCCTCTTCCATCCCACAGATGACCTGTCCCTCACCAAGCTTTCATTCCTGGACGAAATCACCTGCGACATCAGCAAGTGGAAGTTCAAGGACAGCCCCGCTGGGGGCGCGGAACATTGGATCGACGCGGCCCCGGAGTCCGTGCGCCGCGAAGCCGAGCACGTGAGCCGCATGTCCCTTCGGTACCCCAATGTCACCGGCGGCTTCCACGACGACATGCGCGGGCTCATCAAGCGCGAGAACTGCACCGCGGACCAATACTCCCTGGTCTACGAGGCTCTCAAGAGCGCCAACCCGGCCCTGAAGCTCTGGTCGGTGGTGTATACCCACGAACTCACCCCCGAGGAGTGGGAGGGGTTCCACCCCTTCATGGACATCATCAACCTGTGGGTGTGGAACGCGGAGAACCTGCCAAAGCTGGACGAGTACATTCCGCTATGCCGTGACCTTTTCGGGGACAAGCCCATCATCCTCGGCTGCTACCTGCGCGATTACCCGACGGTGGCGCCGGTGCCCATGGACCTGCTGAAATGCCAGTGGGAGACCCTTCTGCGACATCTGGAGGCCGGCAGTCTGCAGGGGTTCAGCATCCTCGGGGCGGTGTTGATCGACGGCCAGCAGGAGCAGGCCAACTGGGTCCGTGACCTCATCGCGGCCAATTCCTGATCGCGCTCACCGCCGGGGCGCGTTGGCCCTGTTCTGCTGGGCCTGCTCGGCATGGCGGCGGATGACCTCGATGGTCTCCGGGCTCAACCGGGTGCCGGTGTCCGCCTGAACCCGGTCCACACCGTCCATAATCTCCGGCAGAGTCGTGGCCGATGCCAGCACGGCCAGAAGCCCCTGTTCCACCGGCGCAGGGAGAGCCGGCTGGTGGCCGATCGCCTCGATCTCACGCGCCGCGTCTTCCCCTGTTGCTCCGCGGTTGATGGCCGCGATGATCTCCTGGTGCCCCGCCGTTGCCCCGCCCGGAATCAGGCTCAGTCCCACCGTGCTCAGGTGGGCCTTGAGCACCGCGAAGTCCTCGGGATTCTGGAACTGGGGCTGGCGCAGGAAGGCGATCATCAGCCCCAGCGCCTGGTCTCGCCCGGCGCGTTCCGTATCCCCGGCGGCGCGGATGGCCTGCCCGACTTCCTCGGAAGACATCAGCGCGTTGGGGCTGATTGTGATCGAAGGCGGCGGTTGCGGAACCTGTGACGGCTGCACGGGCGCCACCGTTGTGGCTGTGGACATCGTGGCCCGGTTCGCCGGGGTAACGGGGCTTGCGCTGGGGGGCGCGGCGGGTGTCTGGTCAGGCCGCTGCTCAGAGAACGTCGGGCGCTCCTTCGGCATGAAGATCCCCAGCAGGATCGCCAGCACAGCGAGAGCCACCAGCCAGCCGATGGCCTTACCGGCCGCCGACCTCTCCCGGCGCTCATCGTCGGGCAGTTCGCCCGCCGGGTGTCCGGCAGGGGAAAGTTCAGGCTCTGGATTAGGGTCCTCAAACTGAGGGGCCGAGGCCGCCGTGAGCCGATCCGTGAGAACCGGGGGAGCGACGAAGGCGGGCTCAGCATCCGGCGCCGCGCGTCCGCTCGCGCGCGGCTCAGGGTCAGCGAATTCCGGGCCCCGGTTGGTGCGGTCTGGGTCAGCGGACATGCGGGCCCTCCGGGGCTCTTGCGAGACCCATCAGTGGGAGTGCTGCGCGCTTCCCTGCAATGCTCTCAGGGCGTTGAGACTGGGGAACTGCTGCTCCCAGTTGTCGGCGGGCTGGCCATGCTCGTCGAGTTTCACCTTGCCGGTGCCGCCGCAGCGCAAACAGCGGGTCTTCAGCGTCCCTCCGCAGAAGGGGCAGACCTCACCGGTCAGATCCTCCCGCAGTTGCCGCGCGAACTCGTCATTCTCAGGCAGCGCCACGCCTTCGGGGTGCACAAGCCGGCCGTCGCTCCGGTGCCAGTTTGCCGGATACGGGCATGGCGTGACCCCGGATCCGCCGCAGGTCGGGCAGGCGCCGTAGCGGTCCGACGGCTGGTTGTCCTGGGTCGTGGACTGTTCGGCCGGTTGCGGGCTGGGCGATGGCGACGGAGCCGGCGCATTCTCAACGGGCTTCGGCGCTGCCACCTGCATCTGCGGCGCCACCTGCTGAGGCGTGGGGTTCGGAGTGGGCGTCACGACCGGCGCGGGCTGCGGCGTGGGATTGCCCGCCTGCGGGTCGGTCTCTGGACGCTCCTTGGGCATGAAGATCGCAAGCAGGATAGCCAGAATCGCGAGAAGCGTCACAGCGCCTGTGATCCGGGCAGGCCAGGGGCTGCGCGGCTTCTGCGTGACCGCAGGATCAGGGGCCGCCGCCGGAGCATCGCTGGCGGGAGATTCGGCAGGAGACTCCTGGAAATCGGGAACATCCGGGATCGCCGTTGCCCGCGAGTCCGGGGCAGTGGCAGCAGTCCCGGAGGGGTCGCCGAAGTCGGGCCGTGCCGGGATGGCGCGCACAGGCCGCCGGCTTCGGGGACGGACGTCCTCGAAGTCCGGAACGGGACTCGAATTGGGCTCGCGCGGTTGCTCAGGACTCATGCGGGTTACCCGGAAAGCGCCTCATAACTGTTCTCACTGAACAAGAGAACGCGCACTGAACCCGCTGGTGTTCCGCCCGGTCAGCGGAACATGGCGAAGCGAACTGGATCCAGCCCAGCGTTAGCGAGGAGCGTGGCCGCACCGCTTACAATGCCCCCCTCCGTAAGGGCGTTGTCGGATGCACGGACCTGATCGCGCAGGTACCCCCGCAGGCGCGCGGGTGGGGGGTCAT
>JAGPGE010000370.1 GCA_018056145.1 Armatimonadota bacterium | reverse complement strand
GCCCCGCACCCGTGGGAAACGGCACCGTGGGGCCCCGTCGGCTGAACGACGCCGACACCCCACGGCTAAGGGAAGGGGCAATTCGCAATCAGGTGCGGGATGTCATCGCCGTCCAGATGACAGGGCCCCGCACCCATGGGAAACGACACCGTGGGGCCAAGGGGCATCGGTTGTGTGGTATGAACGTCGGCCCCGTGTTTGACCAGGGCCTTGTGTCCGTGGTGTTGAGGCCGGGCCGTGTGCCGTCAGGCTCCGGAAGGAGCCGTCCGCCTATAGCCCCCGGTGGAAGCCGGGGGATTCCGGCCCCGAGCAAAGGATCACAAGCCCCGAAGGGGCGGCCGACCCGGGTGCGCGGGTAACGGCCTGTCGCCCCCCTTCGGGGGCTCATGGCGCAGTGTGGGCCGGGAATCCAGGGGCTTCCGCCCCTGGCTATAGGCTGCCGCCCGCTCCGCGGGCTGCAAGGCAACGGCGCAGGACCGCAAGCAGCGGGCATGCTCAGAGCGTATCCGGCCCCATCCGGCACGATCAAAGCGTATCCGGCCCCAGCCGCCACGCTCAAGGCGTATCCGGTCCCAGTTGGCACGATCAAAGCGCATTTGGTCCCAGCCGGCACGCATTGCACAAAACCGATGCTGCTGGGCGGACGGCCGCCGTGCTTGACTCTCCGCGGGGGGAAGGATAACCTTCCTATCCATGGGCAGGCATCGCTCTGCCTGGGAGTCTGCGCGACGGCACCCGCGCGATGGTGAGGAGTCGACTGGCTTGATCTACTTCGACAATGCGGCAACCACGAAGACCGACCCCGAAGTCCTCGGGGCCATGCTCCCGTTCCTTCAGGACGAGTTCGGCAATCCCAGCAGCGTCTACCAGTTGGCGTCCCGGTCGCGCATGGCGCTTGAGAAGGCGCGCGAGTCCGTGGCCGGTTACATCGGCGCCACGCCGCGCGAGCTCATCTTTACCGGCTGCGGCTCGGAATCCGACAATTACGCCATCAAGGGCGCGGCCTGGGCCAATGCGGATAAGGGCCGTCATATCATCACCTCCGGCATCGAGCACCACGCCGTGCTGGACGCCTGCCTCGCGCTACGGCGCGACGGATTCGAGGTCACCGTGCTCAATCCCGACAAATACGGGCTCATCGCGCCGGAACAGGTTGCGGAGGCCATGCGCGAGGACACAATCCTCGTCAGCATCATGCACTCCAATAACGAGGTGGGCACCATCCAGCCCATCCCGGAGATCGGGGCGCTCTGCAGGAGCCGCGGTGTCCTGTTCCACACCGACGCCGTACAGTCTCTGGGCAAGGTTCCGCTGAACGTGAATGAGCTGAACGTGGACCTCATGGCCATGTCCGCGCACAAGATCTACGGGCCCAAGGGTGTCGGGGCCCTGTACATCCGCAAGGGGACGAAACTCGTCAAGCTGATCGACGGCGGCGGGCAGGAGCTGGGCCGGCGAGCGGGCACCGAGAACGTGGCCGGAATCGTGGGCATGGGCAAGGCCGTGGAGCTCCTCGCGAGCCGCGCGGAAAGCGACAATGCCCGTATCGCCGATCTCTGCCGGCGCGTGATCGATGGCGTGCTGGAGAGGGTGCCCATGTGTCAGCTCACCGGGCATCCCGAGAAGCGCTTGCCGAACATCGCCAGTTTCGTGGTCAACTACATTGAGGGCGAGGGGATGCTGCTTTCGCTGGACCTGTACGGCATTTGCGCGTCCAGCGGTTCGGCCTGCACGTCGGGCTCCCTGGACCCGTCCCACGTGCTCTTGGCGACGGGGTGCGTCCACGAGGTCGCCCACGGTTCGCTGCGCATCAGCCTGGGGAGGAACAACACCCGGGCCGAGGTGGACATTCTTCTGAACGCGTTGCCGGGCTTCGTGGAGCGCCTGCGGGAGATGTCGCCGATGTGGGCGGACGCGAAACGCAAGGGCCTCGTATAGCCAGTTCAGCGGCAGCCAGGAGGGAGACACCGTGAGCGAATACGAGAAGCTCGCCCAAGAAATCCGGGAGCTTTGCACGCAGAAGCAGGCCGTTATCCTCGCCCACAATTACCAACGGGCTGAGGTGCAGGATATCGCGGATTTCACCGGCGACTCCCTCGGGCTCAGCAGGGAAGCAGCAAGGACCGACGCGCAGATCATCGTCTTCTGCGGTGTGCATTTCATGGCGCAGACGGCCAAGCTGCTTAGCCCCGACAAGACCGTGCTCCTGCCCCAGAAGGCGGCGGGTTGTCCGATGGCGGATATGATCGACCCCGAGTCCCTGCGCGAGTTCAAAGCAGAGCACCCCGGCGCGCCGGTGGTGGCTTACGTGAACACCACAGCCGAGGTGAAAGCGGAGTCGGACATCTGCTGCACTTCCTCCAACGCCGTGGCGGTTGTTCGTTCTCTGAAAGCCGAGACCATCCTATTCGTCCCTGATCAGCATCTCGGGCGCTGGGTTGCCAAGCACGTACCGGAGAAGCGGATCATCCTCTACGGGGGCTTCTGCCCGGTGCACCACAGCATCACGCCGGACATCGTGGCTGACGCGAAGCGCCACCACCCGCAGGCGGTCGTCATGGCCCACCCCGAGTGCCCCGAAGACACCCTGGCGCTGGCAGACGTCGTGCTCTCCACCGGCGGTATGCTCGATTATGCCCGGAAGAGTGAAGCGCGGGAGTTCATCGTGGTCACCGAGTTCGGGATCGTGCACCCGCTGCAGAAGGAGAACCCGGACAAGCTCTTCCACCAGATCTCCTCGGCGCTCTGCCCGAACATGAAGTTGACCACGCTGGAGAGCGTGAAGCGCGCCCTGGTCACGGGCACGCAGGAGATCACCATCGACCCGGAAGTGGCGCGCAAGGCCCGGCAGTCGGTGGAGAGGATGGTTCAGATCGGGTAGGGGCAGGGCGACGTCGGGGTTCACTGGAGCAGAACAGATCGGGGCCGGCCATCAGGCGCGGGCCCCGATGGTGTTTTCACTGGTCGTCCAGGGCTTCCTCGGCCTCTATCTTCGCCACGGTCTCCGGCCGCTTCCTCGCGATGATCCGCCACGCGCTCTTGAGTTCCTCGGCATGCAGCAGTGCGCAACTCACCACATAGACTACAGTGCCCACAGTGACGGGCGCCATCACCGTCAGGAGCTTTGCCAGTTCGCTCTCCGTTCCAAGCCGCCCAGTAAGCCACGCCGACCCCGCCCAGCAGATGACCCCGAGAGCCACGGTTCCCGGCAGTATCCGCAGCAGCGATCGCGCGATCCTGCCCCCGTCAAGCTGCCCGACTTCCCGTTTGAGCAGCACGATCAGGAGCGCCGCATTGAGCACCGCCGTGGCTGAGGTCGCCATGGCCAGCCCGACCACGCCCGTGGTCTGGGTCGCCCAGTATCCCAGACCCAGGCACGCGAAGATCGAAATAACCCCGCAGACCACGGGAGTCACAGTGTTCTGGCGCGCGTAGAAGGCCCGAGCGGCGATGTACGAGATGCCCAGGGAGATCATCCCGGGACTCAGCCACAGGACCACGGTTCCCACGAGCGGCGACGTGGACGGGTCGAAGCTCCCGCGCTGGAAGAGCATGCGGACGATGGGCGTGGAGAGCGTTGCGAAGGCGACCGTCACCGGCAGCACCAGGAACAGGGTGTTGCGCATGGCGAAGGAGAAGTCGCGGCGGTAAGACTTGACGTCCCCACGCGCGTAGTGCTCTGAGAGTGTGGGGAACACAGCGATGGCGATCCCCGCCGCGAACACCCCCGACGGAAGCTTCCACAGCCGGTTCGCGTACTCCAGCACCGCCGGGGCGTTCTCCTGGCACATGGTGGCCAAAATCCGCACGACGACCCAGTTTATCTCCGCCACCGCGAGGCCAAGGATCACCGGGAGGGCAAGGCGGATCGTCCTGCGCACGCCCTCGTCTTTCAGGTCGAACACAGGCAGCAGTTTCGCGCCGCGCGCAGCCAGCGGAGGGATCTGGATAACCACACTGCCCAGGAGTGCCCCGACCACAGAGCCCCAGGCCATCACCATAAGCCCCTCGCTCTCCGGGAGGGTCCCGCCAATCAACGCGCCGATGATGAACACGATGTCGTACACCAGCGGACCCAGCGCCGGCCAGAGAAAGTGCTTGTGGGCATTGAGCGTACCCATGAGCAGGCTGCCGAGCACCAGGAACAATTGTGCCGGGAAGATGATGCGCATGATGCGCGCGCAGACGTCCACGCGCTCGGGCGCCGACCCCAGCCAGCCCAGGGCTGACAGGCGCGCAACCTGGGGCGCGAACAGGGAGCCGCCGATGACCACCACCCCGCCCAGGATCAACAGGAGCCAGAAGACGGTGCTGAACACCCGCCAGGCTTCGCGCCGCCGTCCATGAGCCAGGTACTCGGTGAACACGGGCACAAAGGCGGTGCGCGCCGCCCCACCGGCAATGAGGAAGTAGATCAGATCGGGGATGGTGAAAGCAGCGAAGAAGGAGTTGATGTCTCCGCCCGCGCCGAAAGCGCTCCCAACCACCATCATCCGCACCATCCCGGCGATGCGTGCCGCGAAAGTCAGCACCACCATCAGGATCGCGGCGGACGCCAGGCCTTGCCCGGCGGGGATGGGCTTCTCGTCCCCGGTTGTCGCTTGCTCGGGCGGTGAACTCATGCGTCACCCTGCGTCTGTTCAGCGGATTCGGTCTGCGATTGTGTATCCCGGTGCACGCTCAGGCATCTCGGGATACACTGCGGCTCCGCCCGAGTTCGAGCGGAGCCGCTTGATGCTCAGCTCCCCGGGCTCGCGGGGGAGCGGTCACGTTGTGGGGAAATCAGTACCGGCGGGTAACGCGCTTTTCGGTTCCACCGGTGGGCGCGCTGCTCCACAGTTCCCGATCACGGGTGAACAGCAGGCGGGTGCCGTCGGGGTTCATGACCGGGAAGCCCTCGGAGTTGCTCGTGTTCGTGATGCGCTCCAGGTTGCTGCCGTCAACGCCCACCCGGTAAATCTCAAAGAACGTGTCGCGGTTGGAGTGCAGGTAGATGTACTCGGTGCCGCCCACGGTGGTCCAGCAGGGGGCCTCGAAGCGTGAGACATCCCCCGCGCCCCGGCGCAGCCCCGCAGTGATGTTGGTCTCCACACCAGTGGCCATGTCGCGGATGATGATGTCGGTCGGCCCGCTGGCGGGACCGCGCTGGAAGGCGATCTTGCTGCCGTCCGGGCTGTACACCGGCCACTGCTCGATCTCGGCAGTGGCAACGACATACTCAAGCCCCGTGCCATCGGGGTTGATCGTCGCGATGTCCGGGCCGCCCGTGCCCTGGCCACCGATCACCTTGGTCGTCGAGAAGATGATCTTTGCGCCGTCCGGCCTGTAGCACGGCTGCTGGTCAGTGCCGGTCACCGTCGCGTCGGTGAGGTTCGTGATCGCCGCGCGGTCGCCCTGGATGGTGTTCATGAGCATGAGCGACACGCTGCCTTTATTGCGGCGGCCGGAGAAGACGATCGTCGCCCCGTCCGGGCTGAAAGCCGGATGCCAGCCGCCCTCGTCGATGAAGCTGTCCGGCTTGTTCGCCGACCGGGTCAGCAGGAACTTGTTGCCGCCCTCACTGTTGCTGCGGTACAGATACCGCTGACCATCGGCCCCGAAGGACGCGTAGGACAGCAGGTTCCCGCTGCTCCAGGCCGCGCGTTCGCTGACGTTCAGGTACAGGAAATTGTCATCGCTGCTGCTGCAGCCAATAAGCAGCGCCAGGGTGCACGCGGCAAGCCCCAGAGCCGCCATCCTCGCAACCGTCATCGCGTGGAGGCTCCTTTGACGACTGATCTGCGGTCAGGGCGGATACGCCCAGTAATCCGACACAGGGCGACGCCGCAAGTTGCGGCCGGAACGCGTTGGCATTATACGAAGCGCCGTCCCCAAAGGTCAAGCGGACGGCGCGGAAGGGGTCTGACCGCGAAAAGTGGGTGGGCTATGGGCCGGTGGCGAGCGGCGTTCCATCCCTCTTGCGTACTGTGGTGCTATTGGGTCCGGGCCGTGGCATTGCAGCCCGCGAAGCGGGCGGCACAAGATCAGCCAGGCGTAAGGCCCGCCTGGCGGGACGCAGCCCCTGAAATCAAGCGGTCAAGAAGACCCAGGAGCCCCTGACAAGGGGCGGCACAACCGCGCTGCTTGTGTCGCCCCCTGTCGGGGGCTTAGCACACCCAGGCGGCCCGAGTCCACGGGTTCCGATCCGCTTCGCTCCACTCCACCCGTGGCTAACATACTGCCGCCCGCTTCGCGG
>JAGPGE010000369.1 GCA_018056145.1 Armatimonadota bacterium | reverse complement strand
CCTCTGGCGCGTGGCGGGCAAGGAGGGCAGCCCCATCATTGCGGCGGGAACGGTTGGTCAGGGGGAGCTCGTGGTGCTGTGTGACGCGGATATGCTCGCCAACTCCTCCATCGGCGAAGCGGACAACGTGGTGCTTGCCGCGAATCTCTCTTTCGGTGGGCCCGGCGACCAGGTGTACTTCGATGAGGGCCACCGGGCGCGCACTCCCGCAGCGATGGGGAAGAAGCTGGACAGGTCAGCCCCCGACCGGGCAATCGGGGCGCTAATCCTGATCTTCGCGGCTTTCTTCGCCGGCAGGATGTTCAGGTTCGGCGGCATCGTTCCGTCGCCCCTGCCTCCCCGGCGGTCCGCGGTGGAGTATGTTCGGGCCTTCGCAACGGTCTACCAGCGCGCGGGACGTCCCCGGGCAGCGCTGGACATGGCATTCACCCAATTCCAGAGCCGGCTGGCGATTGCGGCCGTCGTATCGCCGACGCTCGAACCCGATGCCCTCGCCCGGGCAGTTGCGCGCAGGCGCCCAGCGATCGACCCCGATGAACTCGAAACGCTGCTGCGCGATTGCCGCGCAGCGTTGGAGCCCGGCAGTCACCTGCATGACGCGGACCTGCTGCGCCTGGTCCGTAACATCGCCCGCTTCGAGCAGGAGCTCACCCCCCATGACCTTTGAGAGCGACGCACCTCGACAGGCCGCCGACCTCGCCGGACGGATTCTCGAGTCCGTGCGCAAGGCGGTGATTGGGAACGATGCCGTAGTCCAGCAGCTTCTCGTGGCGATCCTCGCCCGCGGGCACGTGCTGCTGGAAGGCGTGCCCGGCACGGCGAAAACACTGCTTGTGAAGACGCTGGCGATCAGTCTCGGGATGGAGTTCAAACGCGCGCAGATGACGCCGGACCTCATGCCCTCGGACATCCTGGGCACCAGCGTCTTCGAGTTGGCCACCCGCACCTTCCACTTCCAGCCGGGCCCGGTGTTCACCACGGTGCTGCTGGCGGATGAGATCAACCGCGCGCCGGCGAAGACACAGTCTGCGCTGCTCGAGGCCATGCAGGAGCGCCAGGTGACGGTGGATGGCGAGCGCAGGCCGCTGCCGTCGGACTTCACCGTTTTCGCCACCCAGAATCCGGTGGAGTATGAGGGTACGTATCCACTGCCCGAGGCCCAGCTGGACCGCTTCATGCTGAAGATTCTCGTCCCGTACCTGGAGCCCCAGGCTGAGGATGATCTACTCGCCCGGTACAATGAAGGCTTCGACGCCGACCGGCTGGATGAGGCCGGCGTCACGGCGGTGACCAGCGCCGACGAACTCGGGGCTGTCCGGCGGGAGATCCGCGGGCTTGTCGCCGAACCGGGACTCCTGCATTACGTGGGAGAGATCGTTCGGGCCACGCGCATTCACCCGAACCTGGTGCTAGGGTGCAGCCCGCGGGCAGGGGTGATGCTCCTGCAGGCGGCCAAGTCTCTCGCGGCCCTGCGCGGACGCACTTTCGTGACCCCTGATGACGTGAAGGACATCGCCTTGCCGGTCCTGCGCCACCGGGTCATCCTGCGTCCGGAGGCGGAAATCGAGGGCATCGGTGCGGATGACGTGATCCGGAACGTGCTGGCAGCAGTCGAGGTTCCGAGGTAGACCATGCGACTAACCGTTCTCGGGCTGCTGCTGATGCTGCCTGCCGTGGCGCTGCAACTGGCCGGGGCGTACGTTCCGGCTGCTGGCGCTGTCGGCTGGGCGTGGCTGGGCCTGATCGCGGCGCTGGCGGTGCTGGACGCCTTCTGGGCACGGGGCGCATGCCGGGTCGAACTGGAGCGCCTTGTCCCCGAGCGCCTGTCACTGGGTGTGGAGACCCAGGTCGGGATTCGCGTCCGCAACAGGACACCGCGGTCCTGGCGCCTCGTGGTCAAGGACGACCCGCCGGAACTCTTCCGGCAGACCGGTCGCGAGCGCACAGTCCGCCTGGGGCCCTTTGAGGAGGGCGAGATCCGGTACCCGCTCCTGCCCACGCGCCGCGGCGACTTCGAGTTCGGAGATGCTCACCTGCGCGGCACGGGCAGGCTGGGGTTCTGCGCCTGGCACAAGAGCGTGCCCCTCGCGGCGCCAACCAGCGTCTACCCGAACCTGGTGCAGGTGGACCGCTATGAGGCCCTTGCGCGCGCCGACCGTCTTCAGCAGGCGGGGTTCCGGCCCCTGCGCATTCAGGGCCAGGGCGCCGAGTTCGAGAGCCTGCGGGAGTACATCCCCGACGATGAATACGGGAGCATCGACTGGAAGGCCTCTGCGCGACGCAATCGCCCCATCGTGCGCCTGTATGACATCGAGCGCAGCCAGACGCTGATGCTCATGGTGGATGCCGGGCGCATGATGACGGCGGAAGTCGGGGGTCTCACGAAGCTCGACCACGCAGTGAACGCGGCGCTCATGCTTGCCCACGTGGCCTCGCATACGGGTGACTGCGTGGGCATGATGGCCTTCGGGCGCACCCTGAAAGCCTTCGTGCCCGCGGGTCGCGGTGCGGCGCAGGTTGGTCGGATACTCGACCAACTGTACGCCGTCCAGCCCGCTCTCGAGGAGCCGGACTACGACCGGGCTTTCGCGGCGCTAGCCCACCGATGCCGCAAACGCGCGCTCGTGGTGCTCTTTTCGGACCTCGTGGACGAGGACTGCTCGCGCTCACTGATGGCGCATGCCGGCGCGCTTCGCCCGCGCCACCTGCCGCTGCTGGTGACCCTGCGCGACCCCGACCTGGAAGCAGTAGGGCGAGGCGTCCCGGCCGATGTGAACGCCGCGTACGAGCGGGCAGTTGCTGCCGATGTGCTCGCACGGCGGGATGCGGCGCTGGCAACGCTCCGGGCACGCGGGGCACTGGTGGTGGATGCGCCGGCGGGGAACCTTACGGTCGCGACGGTGAACCAGTACCTGCAGTTGAAGGCGCGAGGGATGCTGTAGAGGGCAATATGACGGGACCAGGGGAGTGGCATCGCGCTTCGCTGTCTCGGATGCCAGTCTCCCGGGTGTGCGGCCGGGGGGCGGGACGCCCGCGCCACGCGGCACTAGGCAAACCACCCACGCGGACCGCTACACCAGCCTGAATGTCTTGATCTCGAAGGGCCGGATGTCGAACTCCAGCACTCCCTCGGCGAAGTCAGCCGCGGTTCCGTCCTCCTCCACCAGGTTGCATTCACGCACTTCGCTCACTGGGAAGTTGATCTCGACCGTGACCCGCCCTCTGCTGCCGTAGGGTTCGTACAAGCGCAATATGTCCCCCCTGCCGTCTTCGGCGGGCTTAACCGTCTCGACGATCGCAGGCCCGTCCACGCGCATGAAACAGACGCTGCTCTGCTGGCGATCCGTGGGCACTGCAAAGAGCGGTACATTGAGCTGCCAGGCCTGCTGCACCGTGCCGCCCTGGCGCCAGTCGCCCTCATGGGGCAGGAGCGAGTAGGTGAACTCGTGCTCCCCAAGGTCTGCCTCCGGGTCCGGGTATTCGGGCCCGCGAAGCAGTGTGAGCCGCAGCACATTGCCCAGGGCGTCGTGCCCGTACTTGCAGTCATTGAGAAGGCTCACGCCGTACCCGCCCTCGGAAAGGTCGGCCCAGCGCTGGGCAGCGACCTCGAACTTCTCCTCATCCCAGGAGGTGTTGCGGTGCGTCGGGCGCTGGATCGCCCCGAACTGCACCTCGTACGTGGCCTGTTCGGCGTGGATTGCCAGGGGGAAGGCGGCCTTGAGCATGGTCTGTCGCTCGCGCCAATCGACCCAGGTGCGGAAGTCGATGCGGGGCTTGTTGTCGTAGAGCATGATGTCCTGGATCAGCCGGGTGTCGCGGTGACTGCGCTCCACGCGGATCGTCGCCCGCACCGGCCCGTTCTCCGTGACCCGCAGGCTGCAGTCTCCGTCCCAGGGGTACTCGCGCGTGGTGGATGTTGTGTGCACATTCCAGGCCGCCTCGCGCTCGGGGCCGTCCTGAAACAGTTGGAGGCGGTTCGCGGGCTGCCCCTCAGGGATCACCTCGCGCCCGGCCCGCTTGTCGTAGATGCTCAGCACCTCGCCGATCCCTGACAACTGCACGCGGAAGTACTGGTTTTCGAGGGTGTTCTCCGATGCGGTCACCAGAGACCGCAAAGGCCGGTCCTGGACCAATTCCAGCAGCGCGCCACCCAGTGAGGGGACCCTCTCCGCAGCCGCAAGCACCCGGATGCGGTCGCCGTCGCGCCCGATCACCTGAACGGGGACCTGCTGCCCCCGGATGACCCCGACCAGATCGTCGCCCACATCCGGCGCATCCAATTCCACCACGCCGCTGCGCTCCCACGAGAGCGCGTTGAAAACCGCATACCGAAGGGTGTCGCGCGCATCGCCGACGATTCTCGAAAGCGCCTGCTCACCCACCCTGCGGGCTGTCTCAAGCACCTGCTCGTGGTCTCGCGCGGCGTCTTCGAAGGTCTCCGTCACCGAAGTCCCGGGCAAGATGTCGTGGAACTGGTGCAGCAGCACCTTCTCCCACGCTGACCGCAGGGGCGCCATGTCCACGCGTTCATGCAGGCGGTTTGCGACGACGCCGATCATCTCCGCGCTGCGCAGGGCAAGCTCGCAGCGGCGATTGGCTCGCTTGGTGCGCGCCTGGCTGGTGAATGTGCCCCGGTGGGTCTCCAGGTACAGTTCGCCCACCCAGGTGGGCAGGTCCGGGTTGTCCTCGCGCACCTGTGCGAAGAACTCCTCGCTGGTGCCGATCCTGCACTCAGGCAGACCGGGGAAGCGTTCGGCGCGCCGGGCATATTCCATCATCTGCTCATTCACGCCGCCGCCGCCATCGCCGAAACCGAACGGGAACAACTGCTGGTCGTACGTGCCCTTCTGCAGATAAGTGCGCCAGGCGGTCGCGAGTTGCTCCGGCGTGGGCTGGCCGTTGTAGCCGCCGCCCCCGAGTTTCGGGATATGCGCCAGCACGCGGGTGCCGTCGCAGCCCTGCCACCAGAAGAGATGGTGCGGGAAGGGATTGCGCGACTGCCAGTGGAGTTTCCAGGTCCAGAATGATGTGAGCCCGCAGCCTGCCAGTATCTGGGGCAGGCCGGCGTTGTAGCCGAACACATCGGGCAACCAGCAGACGGTGGGCCGGGTGCCAAACTCCTCCCGGAAGAACGCCAGGCCGTGGAGAATCTGGCGAATCAGGGACTCGCCCGAGGTCACATTGCAGTCGGCTTCGACCCACATCCCCCCGGTGGTCTCCCAGCGCCCCGAGGCAATAAGCTCGCGCATCCGAGCGTACACATCGGGGTAGTGATCTCGCGCGAACTGGTAGACTTGCGCCTGGCTGCACGAGAACTTGTAGTCCGGGTACCGGTCCATCATCCAGCAGGCGGTGGAGAACGTGCGGCCGCACTTGCGGATGGTCTCCTTGATGGGCCACAGGTACGCCACGTCGATGTGGGTATGACCCGTGAGCATGATGCGCCCGTTCTCAGGGTCCTGCCCGATATTCAGGATACCCGCCAGCAGGTGCTTGCGCGCCCGGTCGAGTTCCTCCAACATCACTTCGCGCGGTGCGGAAAGCGTGAAGGCCAGCATCGACTCCTCGAGGGCCTTGCCCAGAAGCTCCTTGCGCCGACCGTCCTCCAATGCGTTGAAGGCCTCGAAGGCGAAGCGCATGTCCCACAGCGCCGCCTCGACTTCCGGGTTGATCTGCACCAGCCGCGCGCCGGTGAAAGTGCTGGTGGTGCCTGCTAGATGGGGCTCGCACCGCACCCGGGGGACGCAGTCCCACTCGATTTCCAGGTCCAGGTCTCCTCGCGCGGGGGCCGGACAGCGGCTGCGACCGTGGTCCAGCCCCGACCACGGCCTTCCGTTGACGGTGAGCAGGCCCTCCATGGTGTCGAACCCGAACTGCAGGAAAGTGTTCGCCAGGTCCCAGTCATCCGGCACGTGGACGCGCCCGCGCATAAACACCGTGAGCCCCGCGAGCCAGTGAGACCGCGCCGGAATCTCCTCCCAGTCGTCCAGTTGCTCGTACTGCTCCGGCGCGATATGCCTCGCGGTGCGCGCCTGCCACGGGCCGATAGGCAGGGACTTCTCGGCACACAGACCTTCGAGAATCTGCAGCTTCTTGATGATGATACGCGGATCCATGGTTGCCGTGACCCTCACAGAGTTGGCGATGGGCGTCTTGAGAAACAGCCGTGGGGTGGTCTCGTCGTCCACAGACCGGGGCCCCACGGAGCCCGGATGGTGTCATGGGGTCCATGCTCTTGATGG
>JAGPGE010000368.1 GCA_018056145.1 Armatimonadota bacterium | reverse complement strand
CCCCATCGGGTATCTGGGACTGCGCCGACATCATTAGCGCCGTGGAAAGGGGCGACAGTACCCGCGCATCGCGCCATTCGCCCTGGTTGAGGATCGCGCGCATGAACCGGCTCAGGTCGCTCGCGGTGGAAAACAGCCCGGCATTCCCGCCAACTCCGTTGAGAAACCGTGCCGCTTCATCATGCACCACTCCGAGCAGCACACCATCGGGAAGCTGCTCCGTCGCCGCGCAGCGCTCGACAAGCTCCGGGCCGGGGTTGAAGCCTGTCTCGGTCATCCCCAGCGGCTCGAACACATGCTTGCGCGCGTACTCGTCCAGCGGCTCACCGGTGATCGCCTCCACCACTGACGCCAGCACAATGTAGCCCAGGCAGGTGTACATGAACCGCGACCCCGTGGGGTACGCGGGCTCCATCGCGCAGATGTCCTGGATCGCCAGAGGTCGGCGCTGTTCGGGGACCACATCCGTGCCCATGGTGTCCAGGAAGTTGCGGTATGCCTGCAGGCCGGAACTGTGGGTGAGCAGATGCCGGATCGTGGCCGTGTCCCCATAGTGCCGCGCAAAGCCTGGAATGAACCGACTGACCGGGTCCGCGAGTACAAGCTTCCCCTGCTCCAAGAGCTGCATGACGCACGTGGCGGTGCAGACGGGCTTGGTCAGCGATGCCAGGTCGAAGACCGTATCCGGCAGCATCGGCCGGCGTTCCGGGGCAACCATCCGGTCCCCGAAGGCTGCATGGAACAGCACGTCATCGCCACGCCCCACAAGCGCGACGGCCCCCGGGGTCTGTCCGTCATCCATGGCTTCCCGCACGGCTGATGCGATGCACTGACCCAGGTTGCTCAAGGCGCTGCACCTCGCGGAGTCGGGCTCTGGCTACGTTCACGACGGGCTCGGCTCACCCCGTCACCGTCGTAATATACCCGCCGGAGTGAAGAACGGCAAAGGGTTCGCGTGCGCTCGCCGGGAATAGGTATTCGGGGATACCGACTGATATGACGAGTTCGGGAGTGATGACGATGAGTATGCGCGCGCGTTTGTGGATCACAGCCATGGTACTGCTCGGGGGTGCCTGCTTCGCAGCAGCGGACGGTCCCATGCTGTCCGTGCCCATGGCAACCGCCCCCGTGATTGACGGCACTATCGGCGACGGCGAGTGGAGCGGCGCGAGTTCGCCGTGGATGTTCGTGGATATCGCCAGCGGCAATCTTGCTTCCCGGCAGCCTGCTGTCTGGCTCTCTCGGGACGACGCGGCGCTGTACGTGGCCGCGAGCCTTCCCCTGCCGCCCGGGAAGAAGCCCGTTGCCGCAGTGACGGTCCGCGACGGCGCGGTGTGGGAAGACGATGCCTTCGAAGTCTTCCTGGACCCCGTATGCGACGGGGAGTACAAGCAGCTGATCGTCAATTCCGTGGGCAACCAGTGGGACTCCCTCCGGCAGGACGGATCCTGGAACGGCGAGTGGACCTGCGCGGCCTCCGTGGATCGCACCCACTGGTCCCTTGAGATGCGTATTCCCTTCACCGATCTGGGCGTCGAAGCACCGAAGCCCGGTGATACCTGGCGCGCGAATTTCGCTTGGGACTGCAAGACGCCCGAAGCTTCGATCGCGTCCTGGGGCCATATCAAGGGCGCGCTCCACCAGCCCGGATGCTTCGGCGCCCTGACTTTCGCGGAAGGCGCCCCGACAGTCCAGGTGTCCGGCCCGGTGGAGTTCGCGCCGGACAGGGTCAGTTTCGCGGGCAGCTGGTGCGCCGCCGTGCCGGCCCAGGCGGAACTCGCCGTCGCCCGCATAAGGGACGGCCAGCCCGAGCCGGTGGGCTTTGACAAGGCGCTTCACCCCGGCAGCAATGCCTGCGCTGCGATCAAGCTCAGCGTCGACCTCCCGACCGACGTGCGCTTCACCGCCGCCGGGCAGTACGTGGCGACACTGACCGTCAATGACCGCGGGAACGTCGCCTACCGGGCCACCGCGCCGCTGGTGGTGCCGCCACCCATGCAGGTTGCGCTGAACGGCTACTTCCTTAAGGGTGAACTGGACGTGGATGTGGACCTGTCCGGCCTCGGGGCATTCGCCCAGGGAGCGGCGGTCCGCGCCACGCTCGAGGACTCCGCGGGCGAGAAGCTGGATGCCCGCAATCTCAAGCGAGAGGGCCAGGCGCCGAAGTATTCCAGCACATACCAGGTTGGCCAAATGGCGCCGGGCGAGTACAGCCTGGAACTCGTGGCGATCGGCCGCAAGGGCGGCATTCTCCACACTCAGACTGTGCCCGTCACCGTCCCTGCGAAGCCCGAGTGGCTCGGCTCACAGGAGGGCATCAGCACCAAGGTCCTCGACCCGTGGACGCCCGTTGAGCTCGAGGGCGGGCATGTGCGCGTCTGGGGACGAGACTACGCCTTCGGCCCATTGCCCTTCCCCACCCAGGCTGTGAGCGCGGGCGAGAACATCCTCGCGGGTCCCGTGAGCGTCCTGGTGGTTGCCGACGGCAAGGAGTCCGTCTGGAAGCCACGGGGCGAGATAAAGACCGTTGAAGCGAGACCCGAGATCGCCCGTTTGGGCACCGCGGCCGCAGCCGACGGGATCATCTGCGAAGGCACCGTGTCCGTGGAGTATGACGGCATGGTGGTCTCTGACTTCGAGATCAAGCCCTCGCGGGTCCGCCAACTCGATCAGGTCAGCCTGATCATCCCCATCAAGGAAGAGCACGCGAAGTACCTGTACCACTACCCCGGACGCTGGGGAAGCACGAAGAACGCCGGGAACCTGCCCCCGGAAGGCTTCACCAGCGCCTTCAAGCCCTTCATCTGGCTGGGCGACAATGACCGCGGCCTGGCCTGGTTCTCGGAGTCCGACCAGGGCTTCGTCCTCGACGACCCGGATAAGGCCATCGAGATCACCCGCGACGCGGGCGTGGTGACCTTGCGGGTGAATATGGTGCGCGGCGGGATGAAGCCCGCGCCGCTCAAGTACAGCTTCGGTTTCCAGGCCACCCCGGTGAAGCCGCTCAAGCCCGACGTCTGGGATTACCGCATCTGCCATGCCGGGAACTACGGCATCGAAGATACCCCCTGGCGGGAACCCGCCACGCTGTCATACCCCGGCGAGGGCACCATCCGCCTGGACCAGGGCACCTTCGAAGCCTGGGTCAAGCCCGGTTTTGACACTCAGCCCAAAGATGTGCCCGCTGACTCCAGCCGCGGGAGCCTGAACAGGAATCTCTTCGAGTTGACCCTCGCCAACGGCAACCGTGTGGGCTTCTACTGGAACATCGACGACCGGGGGATGCGCGTCTACTACAGGCAGGATGGCGACCACCCGTTGGTTCTGCCCTCCCATGCACCGTTGAGGCAGGACGAATGGCATCACGTGGCCTTCACCTGGGGCGACAAGACCTGCATCTTCATCGACGGCGTGAAAGTGGCCGAGAAGGCCTACAAGGGCACGGTTCGTGGCAATCTCGCGGAATCTGTCCTGATCCTCGGGCCGTCGCCTTCGGAGTTTGCCATCGACGACATCCGCATCTCGGACATCCCCCGTGAGTCCTTCGACCTCACCCAGCCCGCGCCGGATGATGAACACACGATGCTCCTGGACCGCCTGGACAACCTCGACCCCAATGAGAGCCAGCGCATGACCCATCCCGAGAAGGGCCTCGGCGCGGTGGCGAACAACGGCAAGGTCATCAACGGCAAGTGGGGTTACGGCTTCAGCCTGTTCATGCCCGGCGAGGAGAAGACCATGCTGGATTGCCTCGCCTCCCTGGGGGTACGCACCATCTGCTTCCACGAGCATTGGACAGACATCCAGAACTACACCAGCACCACCCACGGTGAGCGGCTGCGCAAGCTGGTCAAGGCCTGCCACGAGCGGGGCATGAAGCTGCTCCTGTACTTCGGCTACGAGATGTCCAACATCGCGCCGGAGTGGGACCTGTACGCCAACGAGTGCCTGGTCGCTCCTCTCTCCGGCGGGTACCATCGGCTCCCGGAACAGAAGGCATACATTGTCTGCTACAACAGTCCATGGCAGGACTTCATGGCCGATGGAATCGCCAATGTCATGGACGAGTACGACATCGACGGGGTCTATCTGGACGGTACCGCGAACCCGTGGGCCTGCCGCAACACGGAGCACGGCTGCGGATATGACAAGGGCGACGGCACGGTGGGCACCACCTACCCGATTCTTGCCACCCGCGAGATGATGCGCCGCCTGTACACCCTGATCAAGGCCCGCAAGCCCGACGGCCAGGTCAATGTTCACCAGTCCACCTGCATGACCATCCCCACCTTGAGCTGGGCCACCAGCTACTGGGACGGCGAGCAACTGGGCAGCACTCCACGCGGTCCCAACCCGCTGGATCACCTGCCGCTGGACGCCTTCCGCTGCGAGTTCATGGGCCGGCAGTGGGGCGTTCCCGCCGAACTGCTCTGCTACGAGAAGCCCTACACCTACCGCGAGGCCCTGGCGTTCTCCCTCCTGCATGACGTCCTCGTGCGCGGCAGTCTCGGCGGCAATCTCGAACTGGAATCGAAGCTCTGGAAGGGCATGGAGGCCTTCGGCCGCGACAAGGCGGTGTTCATCCCCTACTGGGAGGACAACTACGTTGACCTGGGACCGACCGAGGAGATCATGGCCAGCGTCTGGTCGCGCGCCGAAGAGGGCGCGGTGGTGATTGTCTCCAATCTCGGCGGCGCCAAAGCCGATGTAACCGTGGACCTGGACCTCGAAGGCCTGGCATTGCCGGCACAGGTGACCGCCACCGACCTCATTACCGAGGTCCCGATGCCGGTGAAAGACGGCGGAGTCATGGAGTTCCCGCTGGACAGCTTCGCCTTCCGGGTGTTGTGGATCAGACCGGCGCAGTAGCCGGGGCGGAACATCTCCCCGGAGGGTGGTGGAATTGCCCGCGTGGCCAGCCGTGGGGTGTGCGCGTCGCCCAGCGCACGGGGCCCCACGGAGCGGGTATTCTGCCATGGGGTCCATCATGGTCTCCGCAGGCAGTCGCTTTCGGGCGATGAACCGTGACCTGCGTTCACGCCCACTCTCGCGGAACGCACCACACACGCGGGGGTAGAGCAGAAACGAGGAGGTCGGCGAAATGCCCAGACCCGTGCACTTCCACATTCCGGCGGACGAGCCGGAGGCGCTGACGCGGTTCTACGCGGATGCCCTGGGGTGGACCGTCACGAAGTGGGGAGGCGGGGATTACTGGATGGTCCAGACCGGCCCCGGGGACGAGCCAGGGATCAACGGCGGGATCTGCGCGAAGTTTGAGGACGACACAATCCCGTTCAACACCATCGACGTGCCCGACCTCGACGCATACATGGCGCGCGTGCTGAAGTCAGGCGGCAAGCTGCTCACCGGGAAGATGCCCATCACCGGTGTGGGCTATCTCGTCCACTATGAAGACCCGGAGGGCAACCGCTTCGGGCTCATGCAGAGCGACGAGACCGCGCGTCACGGATAGGCACATCTGCCGCCGGGAATCACAACGGCCCAGCCCCTTCTCAGGGACTGGGCCGTTTCGTTTCCGCTCTGTGGTGACTACAACTCCACAATCTGCCCGGTCTCGATGGATTCCTTCTCCGCCAGGATCAGGCGGATCGCCTCACGCGCGTCGAAGGCCGTGACCCGGGTCGGCACCTGGTTGTTCTCAATGCAGGCCGCGAAATACTCGAGCTCCTGCATGTACCCGCTGGTCGCCCTGTACTCGGGGGTCACGGGGTCGCCCTGTGCCGGATGGAAGGAAAGCATGGGGTCGCGGGAAGTGGAGAATCTCAGGCAGCCCTTTTCGCCCAGGACCTCGTAGGCCATCTCAAACGGGTAGGTCGGGGGCATTGCCCAGCCGCCTTCGGCGAAAACGGCCACGTCGTCGTAGATATAGTGGGTCATCACGTGGTCAACCTTCGGGCCGTCCGGCGCCATGTGACCGGCGCGAGAGAAGACGGCTTTCGGCATGCCCATCACCGACATGATGTAGTCCGCATCGTGAACGTGCAAGTCCAGGAGCGCGCCGCCGCTCTTGGACGAATCGTTGAGCCACCCGTCCTGGCTCCAGAACGGCGAAGGCGAGACGCGGGTGAACTTCATGCTCACCAGCCGCCCGAGTTCGCCCTTCTGAATCATGCCTGCGAGTACCTCGTACTCCGGCCAGAAGCGGATGCACTGGGCGATGAACAGCAGCCGATCGTTGGCCTCGGCCGCCGCGATCATCTCGTCGCACTCCTCAATCGACAGGGCCATCGGCTTCTCGCAG
>JAGPGE010000004.1 GCA_018056145.1 Armatimonadota bacterium | reverse complement strand
GGCCTCCACCACGTCGGTGCTCGCGGCCTTGCCAATGGCCTCGTGCCCGTTGCGCTTCACTTTCACCGTCGCCTCACCCAGCGCGTCCTTGCCCATGCTCACGCTGCGCAGAGAGTAATCCTCCAGGGTCAACTCCACCCCGGTGATCCGCTCGATGGCCTTGCAGGAGGCGTCCACCGGACCATTGCCGCAGGCGGCGTCCTGGAAGATCTCGCCCTCCCGTTCCAGCTTCACCGTGGCGGTGGGCATTGTCTGCGGACCCGATGTTGTCTGCAGGCTCACCAGGTTCCAGACCGCCGGCATGGTGTCCGTGGCCTCGCGCATGATCATCTCGAGGTCCTCATCGTACACCTGCTTCTTCGTGTCAGCGATGCGCACGAACCGCTCGTAGATGTCGCCCATCTGCTCGTCGGTGACCTCGTAGCCGAGGTCCTCCAGTCGCTTGCGCAGGCCGTGCTTGCCTGACCGCCGGCCCAGCGTCAGTGCGCTCTCGGAGACGCCCACGTCTTCAGGCTGCATGATCTCATACGTCTGTCGGTTCATGATGACCCCGTGCTGGTGGATGCCCGCTTCGTGCGCGAAGGCGTTCTCACCGACGATGGCCTTGTTGCGCTGCACGATAAACCCGGTGAGATTGCTGACCATGCGCGAGGTCTTCATCAACTCGCGCGTCACGATCCCCGTCTCGCAGTTGAGAATGTCGGCGCGGGTCTTGATCGCCATGACGATCTCTTCCAGCGCGGCATTCCCGGCGCGCTCACCCATGCCGTTGATCGTACACTCCACCTGCCCCGCTCCCGCCATGATCGCGGCGAGAGAGTTCGCAACGGACATGCCCAGGTCATCGTGGTTATGCACGCTGATGACCGCCTGGCTGATGTTCGGCACGTTTTCGAACAGATACTTGATGGTCTCGTGGATCTCCCACGGAGTGGTATAGCCCACGGTGTCCGGGATGTTCACGGTGGTGGCCCCGGCCTCGATGACCGACTCCACCACGTCGCGCAGGTAGTCGAGATCGGTGCGCATGGCGTCTTCGGCGCTGAACTCCACGTTGGGACACGCCTGCTTCGCGTACTCGACACCGTGTACCGCGCGCTTGAGAATCTCGGGCTTCGTGCTCTGGAACTTGCTCTCGATGTGCAGATTGCTGGTTCCAATGAAGGTGTGGATGCGCGGCTTCTTCGCATGCTGCAACGCGCCCCAGGCAGCGTCGATGTCTTTCTCCACCGCCCGGCACAGACCGGCGATCTCGGGCCCTTCGACCTCCTCGGCAACGCGCTTCACGGCCTCGAAGTCCTCGGGTGAGGAGATCGGGAACCCGGCCTCGATGACGTCTACCTTCAGCTTCGCGAGCTGGTGAGCGATGGTGATCTTCTCCGTCAGGCTCAGACTGGCGCCTGGCGACTGCTCTCCGTCTCTCAGGGTTGTATCGAAAACGATGATCTTCCTGGGCATGGACTGCCTCATCCCTTGTGTTTGAGTTTGGTACGGGCACGACGTTCACGGCGCTGAGTTCGCCCCCTACCGGGGGCCACGCAGGATGAGAAGTGCGCGGGCTCCAGGCGTGATCGCGCGCATCGCCCGGCGATGGTACTGCCATGCGATTTGTGATGCCATTGTCATCTTACTGTCCGTAATGTTAGCCATGGGAATCGAAAACGCCCCTCATCGCGCAGACCGAGCATAACGCTCAACCTGTGAGACGGGGGGCACAAGGCTCCTCGCGGTACCACTCACATTGGCCGCACACGCGGCCCACTCAATCCGTACGGGAAGCGCATTCGCTTCCGATACGGCCTTCCTTCTAACGGTGGAAGTTCCGGCGGTCCCTACTGACCTCGTGATCGAGGTGTTCAGTCCGCGACTCAGGGGCGAGCTTCAGCGCGCTTCGGATAGCCGCCTTCCAGCCAGGGAGCGAATTCGCTCACGGGCGGCCTCTCTGTCATCCTCCCCGCGCCTACTGTTCCCCGTCACAGTCTTTGACAGGGCTAAGTTTGCAGTAAGTATAGACTGGACAGGCCCGTTCGTCAAGGAGGGACGGCGAGGGAATGGGGAGTAGGTGGGAATAGTTAGTACCGGATAGCGAATCGATGACAGCAACCACCTGACAGCCGGCTGGCCGTCCGCCGTCTATCGGGCGCGGGCCTGTACCGCGCCGGTCGTTGGTCGTCCGCCGTCTGTAGGGCGCGGGCTCGTACCGCGCCGGCCGTTGGCCGTCCGCCGTCTGCTGTGGCTTTCGGAGGGGCCGCATGGGTACTCGACCCGAAGGGACGAGGGGGACCCATCCGGCCCGGCCTTTCCTGGCGGGCCTCTCGCTGCCAGTGCCCCGGGTTGAAACCCGGGTCCAGAGGCCTTCGGGCAAGCGTTCTGACGGACGCAAAGGCCGAGCATCTCGCAGGCGCCCCAACCCATTGTAGGAGCGGGCTTGCCCGCGAACGCCTTCCATCGAAACGGCTCACGACTTCGTGGTGCGCCGCAGGAAGTCGCTTTGGCCGTCCCAGCCGACTCTTCCCCTACACTTCCGCGCTCCCGCACGTCCGGTAGATCGTCAGCAGATTCTCCGCCGGAATGTCGATCATGTAATCCTGACTCCCGCAGCAAATGAACCCGCCGTCCTCGAACAACTCCAAGCGCGACCGCACCTCATCCTCCACGTCCTTCACTGACCCGCGCGGCAAGGTCTGCTGGGTGTCGATCGACCCGTGGAAGGTGATGTCCCTGCCGAAGTCCCTCTTCAGGCGCTCCGGCTCCATGCTCGCAGCGCGAACCTGGACCGGGTCTAGCATTTCCATCCCTGCATCGATCATATCGGGTATCAGCGCCCGCACGCTGCCGCACGAGTGCATCATCACGAGCAGATCGTACTCCTTCGCCAGGCCGTATAGGCGCTTCAGGTGGGTAACCATGAACCTGCGGAACATGGTCAGACTCATCATCGGCCCGGTCTGGATGCCAAAATCATCGCCCATGAAGAAGATGTCCAGCACCCCCCGGGTCGCTTCGAAGTACCGCCGGCTGTACTCGTAGAAGAAGTCCGACAGGTGGTTGAGGATCGCCTCGGCCACCTTGGGCTTCATCGCCATCAGCAGGAAGAACTCCTCCATGCCCGTCAGGTGCATGGCCGTACACAGGAGCGGGCTCCACGCCCCGCCGCACAGCGCATACTCCGACAGTCCCTCGCAGGTCGCCCGCAGCTTGGTAAAGTCAAAATCATCCGGGTCCGGCCAACGATGGGCTTCCACATCGGCGACCGTCTCCGCGTGGGCAAGCGGCGGGTTGTAGACCGTGGACGAGTACGTGCCCTTGCTGTCCGGGATGCCGAAGTAGCTCACCGGCGTGCCGTCGGGCATGGGTGGCGGCGGCTCGCCCACGAACGGCGCGGCGTCCACGAGGTTGCGCAGGTCCACCCCAAGCGCCCTGAGTAATGCTTCGCGATCCGGCAGCCCCAGGTGAGCGCACAGCATCTGGGTGACGTCAGCGTTGGCACCGTAGTCCACGCAGGGGCGATCGATGGGCTCGCGGCGGACGGTGGCAAGAACGCGTTCCTTCGAGGTCATCTGTCTCGGCCTTTCGAGGTGGGTGAACGGGAATCGGCAGAAGAGGTCCGGCCGGTGTCGAGAGCGAAACTCGCCCGGTACCCGAGGCAATTCTGCTCAGTTCAAGGAGCCAACAATGGCGCGCAAGACGCCGATCAAGTGTGCAATCGTCGGTCTCGGACGGTCAGGCTACAGCATCCACGTCGCCCGACTGCGCAATGATGAACGCTTCCAGATCACCGCGGTCACCGATCTCATCCCCGAGCGCTGCGCGGCAGTGGCAGCCGAACTGGGCTGCGAGCAGTACCCGGATCATCGCGCTCTGCTGAAGTCCGCCGATGCCGAAGTCGTGGTGGTGGCGACGTTCTCCGACACCCACGTTCCCATCTCGAAGGACGCGCTTCGCAGCGGCCGCCATGCGGTCTGCGAGAAGCCGATCTCCGACAGCTTCCAGGCGGCGCGGAGCCTAGTGCAGGCCGCCGAGAAGTCGCCGGGCATTCTCTTCGTCCACCACAACACTCGCTTCCGCCCGGACACGCTGCACATTCTCGACATCATCCGCACGAAGCGCATCGGCGAGGTGTTCGAGATCCGCATGCGGGCCTTCGACTTCAGCCGCCGCAATGACTGGCAGACCATGCTCTCACACCACGGCGGCGTGATGAACAACACCTGTTCTCACTTCATCGACGCGGGACTGCAGTTCCTTGGTGCGCCGGTAACCGAAGTCTTCTGCGACCTCAAACACATCGCCTCCGCGGGCGATGCTGAAGACCACGTGAAGCTGCTCCTGAAGGCGGCCAATGGCCGCGTCTACGACATGGAAGTCTCGTCAGTCTGCAAGTTCTCCGAGCCGAAGTGGACGGTGCTCGGCAGCCAGGGCACGCTGGTTTCGGACGGCTCCACCAGCAAGATCCAGTGGTTCGACAAGAAGGGCGTGAAGCCCCTCAAAGTCGTCGAGTCTCCCCACCCGAACCGGGAATATGGGAACGATGACCAGCTTCCCTGGCAGTCCGAGGAAGTACCATCTACCGCCCCGTCCATCGGCGACTTCTACGACAATGTCTGGTCCGTCCTGCGCGAAAAGGGCAAGCTCATCGTGACGCCCGAACAGGCGCTGGAGGTGGTGCGCATCACCCAGATCGCCAAGCGCAAGAGCGGCTTCGGGCAGCAATGCCGCCCATAGCAGAAGGCCGGGGACGGGCAGCCGCCCCCGGTCTCTCCCCTATTTCTTCGCCGGCTTCTTTGGCTTGAGATCCCCGGACTCCAGCATGGACAGGAACGCTGAATCCTTTGCCTTGAGCGGCAGGTCAACGCGTCCGCGCTTCCGGCTGGATTCATAGGTCGCGAAGATGACCTCCGTGGCCTGCAACGCCTTGCGCGCGGACAGTTCCGGCTCGTAACCGCCCTTGAGCGCGTCGATCATGTCCCAGATCGCCATGCCCACCGCATGCCCCCCATGCAGGCTCTCGGTCACCTTCGGAGTCTTCCACTTCGCGCCACCGGCGCGCACCCACAGCGGCGGGCCGTCATTGCGCAGTTCAATGACCCCCTCCTCGCCGATGAGCCGGATCTGGCAGCCGATGTCCGAATCCTCGCCCGTGAACAGCACGCCGCGCACGCCATTCTCGAACTTGATCTCGCAGATCGCCTGGTGCTCATAGGGCAGGCCGAAAACCTGGTGGAACTCGCGCGCATCAATCTGGCCCAGCACCCAGACCGCCGGGGTCTCCTCGTTCATGAAGAAGAACATGTCAAGCCAGTGGGTGCCCCAGTCGATCATGTTGGAGCACGATCCCTCAAGCCGGACCAGTCTGCCGATAGCACCCTCGCGGGCCAGTTCCCGCGCCTTGCGGAAGGGTGCGAGGAAGCGGCGCTGGTGGTTGAAAGTGAGCTGTGTCCCGCTCTTCTCGCACTCCGCCGCCATCTTCAGCGCCTCACCCCAGGTAGGCGCCATGGGCTTCTCGGAATGCACCGCCTTGACACCGGCCTTCGCGCAGGCAATCACCGCGGTGGCGTGCAGGTGCGGCCACAGGCAGACGCTCACCAGGTCTGGCTGCTCTTGCTTGAGCATCTTCTTCATGTCCGTGTAGATTGCGGCATTGGGGCAGTGCTGTTCCGCGAAGGCCTGGGCGTTCTCAGGCTTGATGTCGCACAGAGCGGCAAGCTCCACGTCCTCGCGGCTGGTGTACCCGGAGGCATGCAGGTGCGCCATGCCCGACCCGGTGCGTTCCTTGTGGGTGTACGGCCTGCCACATCCGATGATTGCGGCGCGCAGTTTCGCTGACATCACACGGCCTCCCTGGGACCCGAGACTGATTCGGTGGCACGAAACCCTGCCGCATTTCCACATGCCGCGCGCGAGTCCTTCCGGGAAGGCGTACCACATTGATCCGGGGAATTGTTGCCTTTGCCCGGTGCTCGCCTTTGCCGCCCTTTCCATCGATCGCCTCATCCCGGAACGAGGAGACTCCATGCCCATCCTGCTCATGGCCATCACGCTCGTGTCGGGCTTCTGCTGCCTCGCGCATGCCGAGGAGAACCCCGGCACCGAGCTCGTGCTCGACCCGTCATTCCGCAGGGGCTTTCATGTCCTCGACCCTGCCCCCGGCAAGAAAGTCCGCACCGGGGTCCTCCAGCCGCCCCGAGCCGGCGCCGAACCATCCTGGGAACTGGCGCAGTGGCACAGCCGCTTCACGATCCTTGGCGCGGAGCCGGTTGCCGGCCCCGAAGGCTCGGTGCTGTTCCGAAACCGAGGCAAGTCCATCATCTTCGGGGAGCCCGAGACGTCGCTGGCCGACCTATCGCTGGGGGTCAACGCAGTAGCCGAGTACGGCGACCATCTGCGCGTGCCCCCCGAGCCGTGGCCGCACCTTCTCGTCTCCCAGGAGCTTGACGGCATGCCCCGGCTCGTGGACTGTTCCCGCCTGCTCTTCCGACTCGAGGTGAAGCTGCTCAAGTGCGAACCCGGCCCGCATGAGGGCATCGTGCGCAATCGCCACGCGGCTCAGTTCGTTGGGTTCATCACCGTGCAGAATCGCAATCGCGCGGCTCAAGGGTACGGGGATTTCCTGTGGTTCGGCATCCCGGTCTACGACAACCGCATGGAGTTCGCGAAGCCGTTCATGGCCCCGGATCAGGCCCACAGGAAGTTCATCTACACGCCCGGGGGCGAGGCATATATGGACAGGAGCGTGCACACCGGGGAATGGACCACCCTCGCAGCCGACCTGGTCCCGCTCATCCGCAGGGGGCTTGAGGAGGCGTGGTCGCGGGGGCACCTGCCGACGTCACGCAATATCGAAGACTTCCGTCTCACCGGTTTCAGCCTGGGTTGGGAGGCGCCGGGCCCCTACGAGGCAGCAATACAGATCCGCAATCTGAGCATCAAAGCATACGCCGTTGCCCCGGAACTATAGACAGCATTGCCCGTGGACGCGAAGCCCACGGGCACGGCTCACCGCCGCAGTATTCCCAATTGCGCGCTCACTCCGGCTTCGGGTACTTCACCGACACCGCCAGATCATAGACCGCCGCCGCGGGAGTGCTGAACCGCACTGCCTTCCAGAGCGCCTCGCCCTTTTCCGGACTGTTTGCCGCGCCGAACTGCACCGTGTTCCGTCCCCCCTCGCCGGGGGCGGTGAACTTGCCCGTTCCGTCGATCACAAGCTCCCCGTCCACCCAGACCTTGATGTCCGCTCCCTTGACCGACACCCGGTACGTGTGGAAGCGGTCGGTGGTGTCCATCACGTGCCGCAGCTTCCCATTGTACAACTCCACCCGGTCCGGATAGAGCGACAGCCGCTCCGTAGACTTGCCGTCGTTGATGATGATGGTGTTCCAGCCCGAGACCACCTTCGCTTCGGCTTCCACCACGTTCTCCAACTCGGTCGATGCCGCCCACGGGTAGTAGAAGTACAGGTATTCCCCGCCACCGTCACCGCGGTCCGCCACGAGCAATGCGCCGTCCCGCAAATCCGCCACGGTTACGTCCTTCTTGTACGGGTCATGGTACCAGGGCGCAGCGGGGACCTTCTCCGCGGTCCACTCCACATTCCAGGCATCCTGCCCCGGCGCGGCCTGCTTCTCTTCGGTGCTGAACACGAACTCATTGGCGCCCGGCTTCAGCCACTCGGGTTCCATGGAGTACAGACTCCAGGCGCCCTCCTGGCCGGTGCAGGTGAGCGCGTGACCGTTCACCGCCACCCCCATGTGATCGCTGCCCATCGCCACGACCCGCGCCGTCACTTCGGGCGCAAGACCGGCCGCCTTCTGGGCCGCGAAATCGTCGCCGATCTGGAGCGTGATCTTCGTGTCCCTCCCCGGCTCGACAGTCGCAGCGTTCTCCGGGGTCACGATGGGCACATTCTGGAAGCGCTTCCCGTCAGGCACGTAGTTGTCCGGATTGCCATTGCGCACGGTGGCGAAGTACAGCTTGTCCAGCCTGCTCAGCAACTTCGGGTCACCCAGTTCGCTGAGCATCGGCGCTTTCGGGTTGAAGAAGTTGAACAGGTACACTCCGTCCGCACCGGACTGCCACACCCTCGCCGCGCGCGCCCGGTAACTCTCCTGGGAATGCCGTCTGAGCGGCGGAATCTCCCCGCGCACTCGGGTTTCGCTCAAGCCGGGGTAGACCTTCACTCCGTACTTATGCCCCAGATCCACCAGGTACTCCCACGGGTTCAGCTGGAAGTAGCAGGTGGCGATGAGGATATCCACAAGCCCCTCGGCCAGCCACTTCTCCAGATCGATACCCACCAGTCGGCTGTAGTCGACCGAGTCCACCACGCGCACCGCAATCATAATTGGCCTACCCCGCTTGCGCCCCTCTCGCTCGGTCATCTCACGCACGCGCCGCATGAGATCCGTCATCATGTCCAACTCTTCCTGGCTCGCCGGATTGCCGTTCGCAGTGCTCTTGAAGAAGTTCATGTGCCGGAAGAAGTCCAGCTCAACGCCGTCCACATCGTAGTTCTGACAGACTTCCTCAATGTACCGGAAAGCCAGGTCGCGGATTTCCGGCACCGTGTAGTCCACCGATGTCCACGAACTGTACCGCGGTTTCTTCCCGTACTCTCCCACGAGCCATTCCGGGTGCTGCTCCTTCAGCGGCGGGAACAACGGGTAAGGCGCGTCGGGCCTGTGCGCCCCGTCGTGGGTGTCGTTCATGCGCATCGACCAGAAGCATTCCATGTCATTCGCGTGGCAGAAGTCCACAACGAGCTTCAGGCAGTCATTGCCCTGATCAATGAGCTGCCGGGTGATGTTGTGGTCCCTCGCGTTGGGGTCGAAGCTCTTGTCGAGAATGTTCCCCACCTGGGTATTGTGGGTGAAGTTGCTGAACCCCGAACTGATGGTGCAGTAGAAAATCGTGTCTACATGGGTCCCGGCAAGGGCGGTGGTCCGCAGTTGTAGGAAGTTCTCCGGTGTGATCTCCTGGCTCTTTGGGAAGTACAGGCAGTCGCACCCGTCGTTGTTGAGAATCACCCGGCGCTGGCGGCTAAGCATCTCCCTGCGCTGGGTCTCGAATTCATCCTGCGCCCGGGCGCAGTTGCCGGTGAGAAGACTGCCCAGTGTCACGGCGGAAGCGGCGATGAGAATCGGCATGGGAATGCGCATCGTTTGTCGCACCTCGGCTGTCGTACTGCGGCGATTGCCCGTTCGGTCTGCACGCCGACCGGTCGCTGGCACAAGGCTTTTCCCGCTCCTGCCCCAAGCGACCTCCGCGCCTTGCCCTCATCCCCCACGAGGAGTATCCTGAGTCGTTGATTGCTCGCATCCATCGTTATGTCTCACAGGAGGCACGGACATGGATCGGCGCATGATGCTCAAGACGGTAGCGGGCGCGGCTGGACTGGCACTCGCGGGAAGTGGCAAGGTCTTCGCGCAGCCGAGAACCGCCGCGGACAGTGTTTTCGTGAATGGCCCGGTGTTCACCATGCAGTCATCCGCACCAGTTGTGGAAGCCGTTGCCGTGAAGAACGGGCGCATCCAGGCCGTCGGCTCGCGCCAGGACATTGAGGCCCTGTGTGATGAGCGCACCAAAATCATCGATCTCGGCGGGCGGTCACTGTCACCGGGGCTGATCGACGCTCACAGCCACCTCGCCGCCTTCGGCCAGATGGAGCTGTACTTCGTCAAGGTCCGTCCGCCGGAGGTCCACGACTTCCGGAGTCTGGGCACGGTCCTGGCGAGAGCTGCCGCAGGAATCCCGCCCGGGCAATGGATCGTGGCGCGAGGCTTCAGCGAGTTCGATGAGGAGCGCTTTCCCACCCGGACCGTGCTGGATCTCGCGGTGCCGCACCATCCGACGCTCGTGATCCACTGGACCGGCCAGTACGGGATCGCCAATACGCTCGCGCTCAAGACCGCTGGGCTTCTCAGCGCCGACACCCGTGACCCATACGGGGGCAAATATCTGCGGGACCGGCGGACCGGCATCCCCGACGGTCGACTGCTGCATTACCCGGCGATCTACTCAGTCTACCAGCCGACCATGGACGAACGGGAGGAAATCGACGCGGTCAAGTGGGGCGCCCAGCGGTTCGTTGAGGAGGGCGTGACCTGCGTCCACGACAACTTCGCAAGCGTTCACTCATCCATGGCGTACATCACGCTGGAGCGCTCCGGGCAGTTGCCGCTCCGGGTCCGCCTCTACCCCTACGTGCCGAACTTGGAGCTCTGCCAGACGCTCCTGACCCGTGCGCGCCGGTACTCGGGGCCGCTGGTCCGGATGCAGGGCGTGAAACTCGCGGTGGACGGCTACCCGCTCATGTACGATGTCCTACCCCAGCACCAGCCGCTGAACATACCCATGCACCCGCCGGACCAGTTCCAGTCCATCGTCTCCGCCATCCATAACGAGGGCCTGCAGGTGGACATCCACGCCGCGGGAGACCGGGGAGTGGACCTTTCCCTGGACGCCTTGAGCCGCGCCGCAGGTGGCGACAGGAACGTTCCGACGCGCAGGCACCGTCTCGAACATTGCCTCTTCCGCAGCAAGCGCAGCGGCAACCGCATGGCCGACATGGGCGTGCCCATGTGCACTCAGCCCGCGTGGATTCCCGTGCGGGCCGCGGACATGGTCCGCAAGCTGGGCGCCGCACAGACGATGGGCATGGCGCCGGTGGCCAGCTACCGGCGTGCCGGCGTCCAGGTTTCGTTCGGAGCGGACGTGCCCGCATCTCCCACGCACCTGCCCCTGGACAGCATCGTCTCGGCCATGACCCGCCGCGCACCGGGCAACATCCGCCTCGATCCCGCGGAGAAGCTCACCTTCATGGAAGCGCTCGAAGCCCACACCATCGCCGCGGCGTACGCAGCTTTCGATGAGCAGGAGATGGGCAGCATCGAGGTGGGCAAACTGGCCGACCTGGCAGTCTGGAGCGCCGACCTGCGCCAGGTCAGCGAACAGAACGTGCAGTTGCTGGACGTCGAGGCGACCTACCTTGCCGGTAAGCGCATCCATCCGGCATAGAGACCGTGCAACAGAATGACCGAGGTGTCCGCGTTGAGTTCCGAGCCAGCCAGTCCCGCATCTGAAGCAACAACCGAACCCGCAGCGCGCAGGCAGAGCGCATCCGCGATTCCCGGAATAGCCCTCTGCGTGGCAATCGCCGCCGTTGCCGTGCTGCTGGGCCATGCCGTGCCCGTGGTGGGCGCGCCGGTGTTCGGCATTCTGCTGGGCATAGCCGTCGCTAACCTCCTGCGGCTTCCGGCTGCCACCCAGCCCGGCACCAGATTCTGCAGCAAGAAAGTCCTCCAGGCTGCCATCATCGTCTTGGGGGGCAGCCTGAGCCTCCTGCAGGTGATGAAGACCGGCGGCGAGTCACTGGCGGTCATGCTCGTGACACTTGTCTCGGCGCTCGCGGCAGCGTGGGTACTGGGCAGGGTGCTCAAGGTGGGTCCTACCCTTACCGGGCTCATCGGCGTTGGCACCGGCATCTGTGGCGGCTCGGCGATCGCCGCTGTCGCGCCCATCGTGGATGCGGACGACGACGAGATCGCCTTCTCGATTTCCACCGTCTTCCTCTTCAACGTCGTCGCGGTCATCATCTTCCCCCTGCTGGGGCATCTCATGGCCATGAGCCAGACGGGCTTCGGGCTCTGGGCAGGCACCGCGATCAACGACACATCATCTGTCGTCGCGGCCGCCTACTCATACGGCCAGGATGCCGGCGACTACGCAACCGTGACCAAACTCGCGCGCACTACGATGATCGTGCCGATCTGCATCGGGCTGGCATTCCTCATGAGCCGCCGCCGTTGCGATCGCACCAAGTGCGACTTGGGCAAGACCATCCCCTGGTTCATCCTGGGGTTCCTGGCGCTGTCTCTGCTGAACACGGCGGGGGTTTTCGGGGAACAACTTGCGGGGTACTGCGGCATCGCCGGCAAGCATCTGATCGTGGTTGCGCTCGCCGGTGTGGGCCTGGGCGCGAATATGCGGAAGATCGTGAAGACCGGTCCCCGGCCGATCCTCCTCGGCCTTTTGGTCTGGGTCATCGTCGCCGCCACAAGTCTCGTCGTACAGACGCTGGCCCGGCAGATGTAGGGGCGCGACGCCCGAATGGAGCGGATGTAGAATGCGACCAACGATCGGCATCATCGCTATCCCGTGCCTCTGAGCGGCATGCGGCAGCGCGGCGCCGCTGGTGCCCACACTCACGCCATACCCACGCGATCCGACACTGACGGGCTTCCAGGCGGTGGAGATCCACCTGCCCTGGGAGGACGCCGGGCGACTCGTCCTGCGGATCCCCGAGACCCTCTCGTGCGACCTCGGCCTGCTGTTCATCGACCATGTGCGCGCCGACATGCCCCCGGTTGCGGCGGTCGAACGTCTCCCTGACTGGCGGCGCAACGACCAGACAGGGGCACTCTCGTATGACCTGCAGTTGCCCAACGGCGTCAGCTTCGGCGCATCCGCCACGCCTGCGGACCGGCGGGTCGACTTCGACTTCTGGGTGCGCAACGAGACGGACAAGCCCCTCACTCGCATCAACACCCAGTTCTGCCTGACGCAGAACACTTCGCCCGCTTTCTCGCAGGGGGATTTGACGCGCACGCATATCCATTCGGGGGGGAGATGGCTCGCACTTGCGGACACGACCCACGAGGTGATGAACCCGGACAGAGGGCCCTGGATCATCACGGGAGTGGGCACGGGTGGGATGGCCCCGCACTCGAAGCTGGAGGGGTGCTGGTACTGCTGCCCCGAACGCGGCGACTACCCGGTGATCGCGACCACTGCGCCCGACGGCCAGAGGGTAATCGCCCTGTCGTGGGAGCGAGGTGTCTCGCTTATGAGCAACGGCTGGATCCCCTGCCTGCACTGCGATCCGCAGTGGCCGGACTGCCCGCCGGGGCAGACCGTTCGCCTGCGCGGGCGGCTGTACATCACGGACGCCGGTCTTGGCGCGCTCTGGGCGATGCTGGCCACCAATCCGTGGGAGCGGCCGAAACAGCCTGACTGAGGTGGCCTAGCCAGCGTGCCGTCTCGGTCCGCGCAGCTTTATTTCACCCGCGTCAGCTTCCACACGTCCGGGAACATATTGTTGCCCGCAACCATCCACAGGGCATTGTCGTGCACAAACAGGCTCGACGCGTGGCGCACTGCCCACGGCGTGTCGGGCACCTCGTACCAGTTCACCCCGTCCGCCGAATGCCACACATCATTGCGGTTCCCGTGATTCCAGCCCTGAGTCACCCAGAGCCGGCCGTCGAACACCGCCACATCGTGGTATTGCCTCGGCTTCCACGGCGGGTTCGCGTTGTGCAGTTCCCAGTTCACCCCGTCGGCAGTGCTCCAGACCTCATTGTAGAACAGCCGCTCCGGTCGATCCGGCGTATCGTAGGTGCCCCCGCCTAGGAGCCACATGCGCCCGTGGAGCACCGCCCCGCCGCCGATCATCCCACGCGGGCTCCACGGCGCATGCTCGGTCACCCGGGTCCAGTTCGCGCCATCCTCGGAGCACCAGACATCGTTGTAGAAGATCTCCTTCTCCGCAGGCGCGAACTGGACGAGATTCTGC
The DNA here is from genome assembly GCA_018056145.1 of Armatimonadota bacterium. Classification (GTDB taxonomy): domain Bacteria; phylum Armatimonadota; class Zipacnadia; order Zipacnadales; family JABUFB01; genus JABUFB01. The sequence continues at coordinate 13,584 of JAGPGE010000004.1, read as the reverse complement.
CCGCCCATCACCCAGATCTTCCCGTCGAAAGCAACCGTGTGATGCAGCACGCGATTCCCCCAGGGCACGTTGTCGGTCACCAGGTCCCAGTTGACCCCGTCCGCGCTGGACCACACATCATTCTGGTAATGCCGCTGGTTCGCGTCCCCGCCGATGACCCACATCCGGCCCCTGTGTACCACGTAGCCGGCCGTATGCCGGCCTTCCCACGGCGCCCGCGGGGTCTCGAGGGTCCACGTCTTTCCATCCACGGACGACCAGACCTCGCTGTTGCAGATATTCGGGAAGTGCTCCTTGTCCCCCGGGTTCCACCCGCCCAGCAGCCACATGCGCCCGTTGAACGTGACCGCCCCGGCTCCATCCCGACCCGCGAAATCCGCCTTCAGGGTGACGCATTCCCACTTGTACTGCGGCGGCTCGGGCATGTTCTCGCCTCCGGCTTCCTGCGCAATGCAGGGAGTGAAGATGACTGTCGTGAGCGTAGCAGCAATGATCAACCAGGCCATCGCGGTCACCTGATTCTCCTCGGGACACCAGCAGATGATGGGTCCCGGCTATTGTGGTGGCTGCGTGGCGCGATGTCAACGGCGGCTGCAGCCAACCTGACAGGTACCGCTGCCATTCTCGGCGAACTGCATCCGTCGTCAGCCACGCATCCAGCGGAGGAGGGACCGGGTCCTGGCTCACGACACCCTGAGAACGCAACCGTGCTCATCGGCCCGGGCCATCCTCATCGGCGCCCTGCTCATCCCCGCGGGCCTGTTCTACGGCGCGTACGGGTACCTCATCGTCCAGGCAATCCTTTGGGCACAGACTTCCCTGCAGCTTGGCTCCGTCTTTACCCTCCTGCTCGTGGTCGCGGCCAGCAGACTCGGCGGCCTGATCTGGCGCAGGCTCGGGTTCAGCCAGTCCGAGAAGCTGACCATCTACATCATGAGCAGCCTCGCGGCCTGCATCAGCGGGCTGCAGATGGTGCCCTTCCTCCTGAACACCATGGTCGCCGGGCGTTACTATGCCAGCGATGAGAACGGCTGGGACCGCCTGTCCGACCTGCTGCCCCGGTGGTTCGCGCCCACCGACGCCCGCGTCATCAGGGACTACTATGAGGGCTCCGGCAGCCTTTACCGCGTGGAGACTCTGGCCGAGTGGGCCGGCCCTCTCGCTTTCTGGTCCGCGATGATGGCGCTCATGGTCATCGGCGCGGTTTGCCTGAGCAACGTCTTCGGCAGTCAGTGGATCAACCGCGAGCGTCTCACGTTCCCCCTCGCCCAACTTCCCCTGCGCATGACCGAAGAGGGGCCGCACGCCACCTTCTGGCGCAACAGGCTGATGTGGGGCGGCTTCGCCCTCGCGGGTCTCCTGGAATCGGTGAACTTCGTCAACTACCTGTTCCCCTCGGTGCCCACCGTCTGGCTCAAGGCCCGGCGCTGGGATGCCTGGGCCATGGCCAGGCCGTGGAACGCCGTGCGCCCGCTCTCCCTCGCCTTCTACCCCTTCATGATCGGTATCGGCTTCCTCCTGACCCAGGAGGTGGCCTTCAGTTGCTGGTTCTTCTATCTCCTCGGCAAGCTGGAGTGCATCATCACCGCAGCGGCCGGATTCCGGGGTGGCGCCGCGGGTAGCGGCCTTGCGCGCCTGCCGCTGGTTCACGAACAGGGCACAGGCGCCATGCTCGGACTCATCGCCGGGGCGGTCTGGGTTGCCCGGCGGCAGCTTCGCGAGGCATGGCGGCAGAACCGGATAGACAGCACCGGATTCCTGACGCCGCGCGCCGCGCTGCTTGGTCTCGCAGTTTCTGTTCTCGCCCTCACGACGATGGCATCGGTGGCGGGCGTCCCGGCCATCATCGCCCTCGTGTTGTTCGTCCTCTACTTTGTGGTGATGATGGCGATCTCCCGGGTCGTCGCCGAAGCCGGAGCGGGCTGGACAATGCTCGGGTCCGCTCAGAGCCCCCACGGCCTGATCATTGCCGCACTTGGCACACGGGGCTGGAACCCGCGATCCCTCGCGAGTTTCGCCTTCATGGACTGGATGGACTCGGACTATCGCGACGCGGTGCCGGTCCAGCTTCTCACCGGGCTGAAGTTCCAGACGGAGGCAGGAGTGCCCCGGAGGCAGATGCTCTGGAGCGTGGTGGTGGCAACGGGGGTGGGGCTGGTGTCATCCCTGTGGGTACACCTGCACATCTACTACACATACGGCGCGGCCACGGCGAAAGTGCGCTCCTGGTACACCAGCGTCGGCACCATCGCCTACCGCAAGCTGGCGGGGTGGACCAACTACCCGACGGACCGCGACTGGTGGGGACTCGGGGGATACGCGGCGGGCGCGCTGACGGTGATGGGATTGGGCTTCGCGAGGCAGCAGATGCCGACCCTCGCCCTGCACCCGGTTGGCTACGCCATCGCGAACACGCCGTCCATGGACTATCTGTGGATGCCCTTCCTCATCGCCTGGGCGCTGAAAGCGGTGATCCTGCGCTACAGCGGCATCAAGACCTACCGGATGCTGGTGCCCTTCGCATTGGGTGGGGTGCTGGGGGACTTCGCGATTCCGGCCCTGTGGGGGCTTTACGGGACGCTGATCAGCAAGCAGATGTACCTGTTCTTCCCGCACTGACGGCCGCCGGCTGTGGTGGGGGGCTGGCCTCCGGCTCCGAGCTCTATCCGGAAACGGTGCCTTTACCCGATGCACCCGGGTCACCTGCCTCCGAACCAGGCGGGTGGCACTGCTTCACGAGACAGTGCTTTCAGCGCAGCACGCCTCGCGTGGCACCCCGGCTTTCGGCCTTCCGGCTGTTCCCTATTCGCTATCCCCATTCTCTGTTCACTGTCGTGCCCGCCAGTTCCGCAATGATTGCCGCAATCCTGTCGGCCGCATCGGGCCGGCTCACACTACGCGCCGCGTCGGACATCCTGCGCAAGGTCTCCGGCGACGAACGCAGCCGCTCGACTTCCAATGCGAGACGATCTGCCGTCAGGTCCGCGTTATCGATCACCAGTGCCGCGCCGGCTTGCGCAAATGGCTCGGCGTTCAGCTTCTGGTGAGCCGCGGCGTAAGGGTACGGCACGATGATCATCGGCACGCCCAGGAGCGAGACCTCCGCGACGCTGCTGGCCCCACCGCGCGTGAGGCACAGGTCAGCCGCGGCAATCGGTACCCAGGGCGTCTCGCAAAACTCCTGGCAGTGGTAGCGCTCCCTGCCCACCACACCAGCCGTCCGCGCCTGCACTTCATCAATGTCCAGGGCGCCGGTGAAATGCACCACGTGCGTGGCTGGGTCTTCGAGGATGTTCCCAAGCGCGCCAGCCGTGGCGTGGTTGAGCGTGCGCGCTCCCTGACTCCCCCCGGACACCAGCAGCACGAAGGCATCCCACGGAATGCCAAGCGCCGCTCGGGCGTCTTCCCGCGTTATCTTCGCGAAGGCCTTGCGCACAGGCTGGCCGACGACCGTGGTCTTCTCGGGGGCAAAACTGGCCGCAGCGACCTCGAAGTGGGTTGTGATCCGCGTTGCCCAGCGCGCAAGCAGGCGGTTCGCCCGGTCCGGGTGGGCATCCGACGCATGGCAGACGCTGGGAATCCCAAGCTGGGAGGCCGCGATGACCCCCGCCACGCTCACGTAGCCGCCGGAACCGAACGCCACGTCGGGCCGGAACTCCCGCAGGATCTTCCGGCACCGCCGGATGCTGCGGTACAGCGCCCACATTGCCCGGGCCGCGGCGAGTGAAACGCCATACGGGAAAGGCCGGGCCGGAATGAGCTCGAACGCCATCCCCTGCTCGGAAAGGATGCGCCTATCGAGGCGCCCTTGGGCCCCGATGAACAGCACCTCAGCGCCCATGTCATCCACGAGCCGCTGCGCGACTGCGACCGACGGGAACAGGTGCCCCGCAGTGCCCCCGCCCATCAAAGCTACCCGCAATCCAGGTCACGCCCTTCGCTGCGGTGGGCCATGCGCGACACAGCGAGCACCACTCCGGCCGCCGTGAGCGATGCCACCAGACTGCTTCCACCAGCGCTGATGAAGGGCAGCGTCAACCCGGTGCAGGGCATCATCGCGGTGGCCACAGCGATGTTGATCACGGCCTGGATCGCCAGCAGCAGGCCCATGCCGGATGCAAGGTACCACGCCGTCGTGTCCCCGGAACGCAGGCCGATCCTCAGGCTGCGATTGGCGAGCATGAACACCAGCCCCAGCACCAGAAGCGCTCCGAGCAGGCCCAGTTCCGCACCCACCACGCAGAAGATGGAGTCAGTGTGAGGTGTGGGGAGCGCACCCCACTTGTCCGGGCACATCCCCAGCCCCGATCCCTGAACCCCACCCCGTGCAAGCGTTCCAAGCATCTGCCGCACATGCTCCCCACCCTCGCGGTACTTGACGAACGGGTCTAGGAACACGAGTACGCGGTTCCAGCGTTCCGGAAACACCAGCTTCGCCACCAGACCACCCGCCGTGCCGAGGCTGACCGCGACGACGACCAGTTGCCACCACGGGATGCCGCGCAGGAAGAGAACCGCGAGGGTTGTGGCGAACACCACGAAGATCATCCCGAGATCCTGCTGGATCAGCAGGACGCCGCACATGGCGCCCATCGCCAGCAAGGCCTGCGCCCACACTCTCTTCTGTGCGGGCCAGTCGGTCGACTGGCGCCTGTCCGACGCCATGAGCATCGCGAGGAAAGCAACATAGAAAACCTTCACCATCTCGCTGGGCTGAACAGTCTTTCCTTCGCCGAACTTCAGCCAGCCCCAGCAGCCGTCCACGTAATGCGCCCACTGCGAGTAGCGACACATCAGCATGGTCGCGAGGCCAAGCGGAAACGCCCAGCGCGAGATGCCCACCAGCACCGCGGGAGCCAGGTAGCTCGTCCCCAGCATCAGCAGCAGCCCGGCGCCGCCGAACAGGAGTTGCCTAGTGACAAACTCGTGCTGGTCATCGGCGTTGAGGCTCTTATCGGCCAGGGGGAATGTCGCCGACAGTACTGCACCCAGGCCCAGAAGCAACATTACCATAAGCAGGCGCCGATACGTCTTGTCCGTCGGCCCGAATACGAATGTCCGCGCGACCCAGGCCCGCACCCAGCCGCGTGGTGATGTCCTCTCCCTCGGCAGCGTTGCCGCCCTCACCATCTTATCCCACCCGCTCCCTCACGGCCCGTGCGAATGCATCGCCCCGGGCGGCGTAGCTTGCGAACATATCCAGCGAAGAACATGCTGGACACAGCGTCACCGTGTCCCCCGCTTCGGCCACCGCAATCGCTCTGGCCACCGCCTCGTCCATGGAGGTGACCACGGTACATCGCGACGGGTCACCCACCGCGTCCATGATCCTCTGCGCGCACTCACCCATCACGAACACGTGCTTCGCCTTCTGTGCGAGAACCGCCCCGTATTCGGCGAAGTCCGTGTCCTTCTCCTTGCCCCCGGCAATCACAATCGCCGGCCCCTCAATCGACAGCAGGTCCGCGATCGCCGACGCCGGATTGGTCGCCTTTGAGTCGTCAATGTAGCGCACGCCGCCGCAATCAGCCACCAGCGCCATCAGATGCGGTGCGGGCCGGTACCCCCGGACCGCTTCCGGGAACCTGTCCGGCGGAACACCCATGATCCGCGCCGCGAGAGCCGCCGCGAGGGTGTTGATCAGGTGATGCTCCCCCGGAAGCTGGATATCCCCCCTGTGCGCCAACGTCTCCGGCCCCGCGCCTGGTAACTGGACCACCAGCGCATCCCCATCGACCCGCGCATTCGCACTCGGGTCGTCCAAGCAGACGGTGAGCACCTTCGGTCCGGACAGCTCCCCCCCAATCTCCCGCACCTGTGGGTCATCCATGCACAGGATCGCCCAGTCCTTCGCCGTCTGGTTGCGGAAGATCAGGCGCTTGGCCTGGACGTATGCCTCGAAATCCGCGTAGCGCTCCAGGTGGTCTTCGGTGACGTTGAGTAGGATCGAGATCCAGGGGTGGAAATGGGTAGTCGTCTCAAGCTGGAAGCTGCTGATTTCGGCGACGATGCAGTCAAGACACACGGACCCCTCAGCATAGTCGATGAGCGGGCTGCCGATGTTTCCCGCCACTACGTGCGGCGCCCCGGCGGCGTGCAGCATGGCCCCGAGACTGGTCACCGTTGTGCCTTTCCCGCAAGTCCCCGTGACCGCGATCATCGGCGCCTGGGAGAACCGGTACGCGAGCTCAACCTCGCCGATAATCTCGGCGCCGGCCTCGCGCGCCGCCTGAACGATGGGGGCCTCCGTCGGCACGCCGGGACTGATCACCAGCGCATCCAGCGGCAGAAGGTCGTCGATCGACTGGTACGGCGCAACTATCCGCCTCGCCAGCCTGCCCGCCGCACGGGAGTCATCGGGCCAGTCAGCCTCCGGCCGCTGGTCCAGTGCGAAGACATCGGCGCCCCGAGACGCCAGGAACCTCACGGCAGCCGCGCCTGTCCTCGCCATCCCGAGGACCGCGATCCGCTGCCCTGCCACATCCCTGGTCCCGCTATAAAGACAGTGCTGCGCCTTCGACTTCATGCCTTCCGCATCCACCCTCTGTTCACGACTCGCCGTTCACTGGCTCCGCCTCGCGCCTCCTGCCGTCCAGCCTCCGTTCACCCTTCCCTATTCGCCATTCACTGCCGTCCTCATCCTCTGGCCATCGCGAACACGCCCACCGCCATCGCCCCGAAGATAAGCCCCGCCATCCAGAAACGGCTCACCACCGCCTGCTCCTTCATTCCGCAGAGTTCGAAGTGATGGTGCAGAGGCGACATCCTGAAGATCCGCTTGCCGGTGGACTTGAAGCTAATCACCTGGAGGATCACCGACCCGGCTTCGGCCACGAAGACCAGCCCGGCGATAGCATAGATGATCTCGATGCCAGCGCTCACCGCGATCGATGCCAGCGCTGCCCCAAGTCCAAGGCTGCCCACGTCGCCCATCCAGATGCTCGCCGGCTTGGCGTTGAGAATCAGGAAACCCGCCGCTCCCCCACCAAGGGCCATCGCCCAGACCCCAAGTTCCAATGAACCCATCCACAGGCAGATCGCGCCCAGCGCGACGGACGCAATCGCAGTAAGCCCCGCGGCCAACCCGTCTAGCCCGTCCGTCAGATTGAGGGCGTTGCCGGATCCCAGGATGACGAACAGTCGGAACGCCACTGCGATGCCCAACGGCCACGCCGCGCTGCCCATCCACCACGGGTGTTCGGGGGCTTCGGTTCGCGTCTGGAGCAGGTACAGGAAGGCGCCGGCGATCAGGATCTCAGCGAGGATACGGTACCGCGCCAGGATTCCCTTGGACTTCACATTCCCGAGTTTGCGCGCATCATCCGCGAGGCCGACCAGCGCGAAACCCACCACCAGCAGCGCGCAGGCCCAGAACTGGACCGTGAGGCAGTCGGCCACGGCCAGGAAGATGAGGGCTGCCAATAGCGTGCCGAGCAGCATCGGTATGCCGCCCATTGACGGCGTCCCAGCCTTCTCGAGGTGAGTCTCCGGAACGTCCTCGCGCACATGCTGACCGGCGCACACGCGCCGCAGCCACGGCAGCATGAGCAATGTCGCCCACGAACTCAGGGCGGCAGCTAGGATGAACGCTCCCGCGGCCAGCATCCAATCAGCCATCGGCAAGCAGTCCCTCCACAATGCGTTCCAGCGCCATCCCGCGCGATGCCTTCACCAGCACCGTGTCCTCGGGTTCCAGCGTGCCGCAGAGGAGTTCCAGCGCTTCCTCCACGGACTCGACCGCGTTCGCCTGCACGCCTGCCAGGTCTGCCTCCTGCGCTGCGAAGGCCGCCTCCGGCCCCACGGTGATGAGCCAGTCCACACCACGTTTCGCCACCAGCCTGCCGATCTCCCGGTGGGCCGCCTCGGATTCCGCACCCAGTTCCAGCATATCTCCGAACACGAAGACGCGGCGGCCGGTACACTGGCCCAGGATCTCCAGCGCCCGGGGAGTGGACAGCGGGCTTGCATTGTAGGCGTCATTGATGATCGTCAGCCCCGTCGGGGCCTTGACCACCTGCGATCGCATCGGTGAGCCCTCGTACTCCTCGAGCCCGGCCACGATTGTGCCTGCATCTATCCCCGCCGCCAGCGCGGCCGCCGCCGCCGCTAGGGCATTGCGCACATTGTGAATGCCCGGTACCCGCAGCACCACCGGGAAAGACGCGCCTCCCAGCACCAGCCGGAACCGCGCCGGCTCCACCCCCTGCGCGCGGACATCGGTCGCGGTGACATGCAGTTCGGAGTCCCGCGCGTCCTCCAGGCCGAACGAGAAGACCTTGCACGGCGCAAGTTGCGTGTACAGCCCGTAGAAGAAGTCATCCGCATTGAGCACCGCAACGCCGGTGGGTTGCAGCGCCGTCAGCAGTTCGCCCTTCGCCTGCGCGATTGCCTCTCGACTCCCCAGGCGCCCCACATGGGCATCGCCGATGTTTGTGATGACCCCGATGTGTGGCCTGCAGAGCCGCGCCAGGTACCCGATCTCCCCCGGTCCACGCATGGCAAGCTCGGCCACACAGTAGCGGTGTTCCGGCGTCAGTTTGAGCAGAAGCCTGGGGACGCCCACTTCGTTGTTCTCAGTGGCCGGCGTCACGACGGACGGTCCCGCAAGATGGGCGATGGTGCCCGTCATGTCCTTCGTAGTGGTCTTCCCCGCAGAACCGGTGATGGCGATTACCGTTGCGTTCGTGTCATCGCGCGCCAGGCCACCGATGTCTCCGTAGGCCCGCAGGGTGTTATCCACCACGACTCGCGGGAAGGCCAGTCCGTTGGTGCGGCTCACCACGGCGCCCACCGCGCCCAGTTCCATGGCCCGGGCCACGTAATCGTGGCCGTCGTGGGTCTCGCCGACGAGCGCGACGAAGAGGTCACCCGCAACGAGCTCCCGGGTGTCGGTGGTCACATTTCTGACTTCAGTCTCGGGGTCCGCATCGAGCAGTATGCCCTTGCACGCATCTGCCATCTGCTGGAGTGAGTGGGGGTTCATCGGTCACGTCCCACGCGTTCTGTGAACAGTCCATGCATCCCGGCCTGAGCTGCAGACGCCTCACGCATCCCGCGCCTCGATGGCCTCTCTTGCCACAATCCGGTCATCGAAGTCAATACGGTGGTCGGCGAACTCCTGGTAGGTCTCGTGCCCCTTGCCTGCAATAACCACCATATCTCCGGGCTCGGCAAGCTCAACCGCCCGGAAGATGGCCTCCCTGCGATCCGGCACGACTTCATAGGTCCCGCCGGCCAACCCGCCTTTGATGTCCTCGATGATCGCCAGCGGGTCTTCAGACCGCGGGTTGTCGCTGGTCACGATTGTGATATCCGCAAGATCCGCGGACACTTTGCCCATCTTCGGCCGCTTGCCCCTGTCGCGGTCGCCTCCGCAGCCCATTACACAGATGATGCGCTTGGGACCTATGTTCCGCGCTGCCCTGAGGATATTGTCGAGGGCCATCGGCGTGTGGGCATAGTCCACGATGACCGAGTAGTCCCGCGCTCCCGAGACCCGCTCAAACCTGCCGGGAACCGCTTCCAGGGATTCCAAGCCGGCAATGATGTCCCCGATATCAACGCCCAAACCGTACGCGCATGTGGCCGCTGCCAGCGCATTATGCACGTTGAACTGCCCAGGCATCTTCAGTTCAACGGGAACCGCCTTGCGCCCAATCACCAACTCAAACAGGGAGCCGTTTGGCCCCAGGCTGATACTCCGCGCTCGGACCTCGCTGCCGCCGTTGGTGCCATACATGATCACCCGCGCCCGCGCGGCCTGGGCGACCTGCTGGCCAGCCGGATCGTCCGCGTTGATGGCGGCGACCATTGGATTGCCGGGGTCGGACTCATCGGCGCAGGTAGTGAACAAGCGCAACTTTGCCTGTAGATACTCATCCAAACTTACATGGTAGTCAAGATGGTCCTGAGTGAGATTGGTGAAGATTCCGCCTGCAAACCTGCACCTAACTACTCTGTCCAGGTCCAGGGCGTGCGAGGACACTTCCATCGATACGTGCGTAACTCCGCAGTGGTTCATCTCGGCCAGCAACCGCTGAAGCTCGATCGCGTCGGGCGTGGTCCGCTCTCCCCCGCGCCACTCCCCCGCCACGCTTCGTCCTAGGGTGCCCACCACCCCCGTCTTGTGCCCGCAGGACCGGAAGATGCTGTCCATCAGCAGTGAGACGGTGGTCTTGCCATTGGTCCCGGTCACGCCGACGAGGCACAGCTTGTGGGAAGGGTGCCCGTAGAACTCGGCGGCCAGCTGCCCGGCGGCCTTGCGCGAATTGGGGACCACAATCACGGGCAGGCTCGGCGCGCCCACCGGCGCATATGTCTCGTCCTCAAGAACAACGGCCACCGCCCCCTTCACCACCGCTTCGCCCACAAACCTGTGCCCGTCAGTGGCGAACCCCCGGATCGCCACGAAGAGGTCACCGGGCCGGGTCTCGCGCGAGTCCGCAGTGATCCCGGTGATAACCGGGTCCGATGGCAGGTTCATCTGTAGTCCCAGCCCTGGTACCAGCTCACCCAGGCGTCGCGGCGTCTGCCCAGAGGCCCTTGCGGTCATGGGGCACAGAGTGCGTCGTTGGATGAAAGGCAGTACCATCTCCGACCCCGTGAGCCAGTGCGCATCGATCATATCGGTCCACTTCCTTCGTACTCGCCTGGTCGCTTGTCCACGATCATCGGGGCCACGGCCTGTCTGGTTCTCAGACAGGGGGACGGTCCGGGTCCGGGCTTTCGCGCTGGTCCGGCAGTTTGAACAGTTCCGGCTGTCGCAAGAGGTGCTCGGCGACCCGTCGCGCGATGGGTGCGGCGACCTCCGAACCGTGTTCGCCCACCTTCGGCCGCTCAACCGTCACAAGAATGAGGAAGTCGGGCCTGCGATCCACCGGTGCTGCCAGCATGAAGGCCATCACGTAGTCACGGGGGCCGTCCATCCACCGGCCCGCCTCCGCATCCCAGATCTGCGCGGTTGCCGTCTTGCCTCCAACCGCCACCCCGTCGATCGCCGCCTTCTTCCCGGTGCCTTGATCCACCACGTAACGCATCATCTCGCGCACGAGGCGGGATGTGCGCGCGCTGCACACGCGACGGACGGCCCGCGGCTCAACCGGGTACCGGACACCTCGCGCGCTGTCGTAGGTGGAGCGCACCACGTGGGGCTGAACCATGATCCCGTCGTTGAGGATCGCCGAGACCGCCACGGCTAGCTGCAGGTCTGACACCTGGACGCCCTGGCCGAACCCTAGGCAGGCGATGTCGCGTTCCCGCATTGTCTCGGGGTTGCGCAGTCTCCCCGGGTGCTCTTCAGCCAGTCCCGAATGGGTCACCTGACCGATCCCGCAACGCCGAAGGAACTCGCAGAACCATTTCGGATCAAGCCTCAGCGCAATCTCGGCCGCTGCCAGGTTGCACGAATTTGCCAGCACCTGCGCCGGTGTCTGCGAGCCGTGGCCCTGGTAGCGGTACTTGCCCCAGCAGCCCAGCGGATGACCGCCGACCTGCCGGGTACCCGGGCAGTGGAACACCGAGTGCTCGCTGATCACCCCAGCCTCGAGCGCTGCGGCCACAGTCAGGATCTTGAAGGTGCTCCCGGGGTCCATCGGTAGATTGGTGATGCGGTTGCGCGTGTGTTCTAGCGGATCGGGCGGCTTCTTGCCCGGCTCAGCCTTGACGACGTGAGGCTTCAGATCATTGGGGTCGAAATTGGGGCGGCACGAGATAGCGAGAATCTCGCCTGTCTGCACCCCGATTACCGTCACATTGGCGCCAACGGGATCACGTAACTCACAGCACCGGTTGAGCTCCTCTTCCACGATCTCCTGGGTGCCCATGTCGATGGTGAGCACCAGGTCCTTGCCTGGCAGCGCCCTGGGTCTCTCGCCCATGTCGCGCCGCATGATGCGCCGGCCCCAGGCATCGAAAGGCTGACGGATCGCCACGCTCTGCCCGGCGGTGACACTTGCGTACAGAAGCTCTATGCCCTTCGCTGGAAGTGCCGGTGATAGCGGGTCATCGGGGATCCGACAGTACCCGAGAGCATTTGCGGCCAAGGGACCTGCCGGGTAGTAGCGTCGGGTGATATGCTTGTACGACAGGCCCCCGAACTTCAGTTCGGACAGGGTCTCGCGAAGCCTCTGGACATACTCGGGGCGCACCTGCTGCGCGATCACCACGTGCTCGGCGGCTTGATGGGTCTCCACGACCTTGACGAGTCTACCGGGACGTTTCTTGTCCTCAACCATCCGGACCCTGGGCTCGCAAAGTTTCCGCAGAACCTCTCTCTCATCCAGCCCCAGCGTCGCACCGATCACCTGTGCGGCCTGCCGGATCCTGCCGACACGCTGCAGGTCCGTCTGCCGGACCTGCTCAGACTTAACGCCACGAGCCTTCAGCGTCCGTTCCCGGATCGCCTTCGGGGAGGCCTCCACGCGCACGAAAGCCACTGTCTGCGCCAGGGGGTACAGATGACGGTCCGTGATGCGCCCACGGGCGCCGTCAAGCACCTGCGTGGATGTCCCGGGATGCCTGGCATTGTCGATGTAGAAAGCGCGAGCGTATGTCTGGATGTGTGCGACGCGGATGAACAGAACCAGACATGCGCAGCCAAGGACCGCGAGCATGGCCCGAGCCCGGCGACACATATCGCGCGAAGCAGTCACGACGCCCTTCCCTCCCTCTGCCGGAGACAACCCAGTATCCGCCTGGCCGGCCCTTGATGGCGAAAACGGCGCGCCTCAGCGCGCCGCGTCTGTTCACTGCCCTGTCCGGGCCATTCGCTCCGGGTCTGTCCGGATCTCGTGGCCATCGCTGCGAGCCAGCACCGGGCCGCCCAGTTCGGGAGCATCACCGCCGGCTACGCTCAACATCACCGAGGGCTCTACGGGCGGCAATGGCGGAGTCACTACCGGTTCGCTGTCTTCGGGCGACCGACTGGCCTGCACCGCGTCCGGGTCGATACCCAGCGCCTGTGGGGTCAATGCCCCATAGAGCTCCTGTTTTGCCAGCACCAGCTGGCCCTCAAGCTGCGTGATCTCCCGCTCCATCTCACACAGCTGTTCGTCCAGGCAAACTGCTCGGGACATCAGGAACAGGTAACCCAGGGCAAGCCCCGCGATGCACAGAGCCACAATGTCCCACAGGTACCCGGACAGCTTTGACTCGCCGATCTGCCTGCGTTCGTCATACTCTACGGCTATCCCGGCCATGCCCTCCGGACCCCCAGTCTCGACAGTGCCTTCCAGTTCGGCGCGCACCCTACGGATGTCGCCGCGGCCTCAGGATCACGTCCACTCAAGCTGCGTCTCGATGGGTTGCTGTCGTCGATTTTGGTGATGTCTCCGCTTGCGCGGGTCCGCGTCTGCTGTCTGTCAGCGCATTGTGTGGAGGAACGGGCGAACGACTGTCGTGCGATGTAGGGTTCGGTCGGGGCTGCGACGTTGTGCTGCGTTCGTTGGGCGCTTGACCGTGTCAGCTTCGATGTGCTACATTTGCGGCGTTATTGGGATTGCGTCGGCTGCGGTGATGGGCTGCGATGGTATAGTTCGGCCAGTGCCTCGTGTACGGTCGTCGCCCGTTCCTCGTGGCTCCCGAGGG
>JAGPGE010000367.1 GCA_018056145.1 Armatimonadota bacterium | reverse complement strand
TACTGCAGCATCGGCAACGGGATGCGGCGGCCTTCGCGGGCGCTCTGGTATGCCCCCAGAATCATCCCCGTGCTGATCTTCCCCGCCCGGGCATCCACCTGCACCTTCCCCGCCTTGTACTCATCGAGAATGTTGCGCGTGACGTTCGCGATGCGCACGCCTTGGCTGCTAGGGATGTCAGCGGGCAGAACCTGCCAGCCCTGGTCGGCCTTCTCGGCCTGGTACATCTTGAGCATGGTCGCGCCCGGAGGCGGCGGCACGCTGCAGGACGGTCCATCGCCGTAGTTCTCCAGAATGACGCCCTTGTCGCCGTAGATCTCCACGGTGCTCTCGGCGGCCCAGATGACTGAGCTGTTCATAAGCATGCCCATCTCGCCATTAGCGAAGCGGTAGATCGCCAGGCCTGAATCGTCGGGCGCGCAGGTGGTGAGCACATTGTCGATTTCGGCCACAACGCTCTTCGGCTCGCCCATCATCCAGTAGAACCAGTCCGCTGCGTGGCTGGCGTCGTCCATCCACATGCCCATGTTCTGGACGGGGTCGACGTGCCAGCGGCTGGGGCCGGTGCAGAAGGCCTCGTTGAACAGCAGGCTCAGGCAGTGGCGGCGGCGTACGATCCCCATGCGGCCGATCTCGCCCGCATCCACCAATTCCTTCATCTTCCGGTTCACCGGATCGTAGCGCATCTGGAAGGCCAGCGAGAACCACACGCCGGTGCGGTCGATGACCTCGATGATCCGGTCGCAGTCAGACAGGGACAGGGCCATCGGTTTCTGCAGGATCACGTCCTTGCCCGCTTCGGCGCAGGCGATGACACAATCGGCGTGGCGGTTGGTCTCGGCGCCGATTATGCAAAGCTGCACATCGTCGCGGCTAACGATATCTTCGAGGAAGGGCGAGTACTCGATCTCGAAGTTCTTCGCCTGCCCCTCGCCGCGCTCTTTGTCATGGTCCCAGCAGGCCTTCAGCTCGAAATCGTCGTAAGTCTTGATCCCCGATGAGTACGTGGAAACGTGCCCATGTGCGTACCCGACTACTGCGACACCCGTCTTTGACATTGCAGGGCTCCCTCCAACTGCGCACTTGTTAGCGGCTTGAGGTCATCTCGTCGCACAGATCTCGCGGACGATCCGCGCGTTCATCTCCACCTGGTTGATGTGCTTTTGGACCATGCCCACGATCACCGCGTCGGTCGGCTTGATGTTCGCGAAGGCAATCTCGAATGCCTCCCGGACAGCTGCGGCAGTTGCGCAGTTTCTTCCGGCGGCGAGAATCTTGAAAGCGAAACAGGGTTTCGGCGTCGCTCGAATGGTGTTGAACATCACATCGCGGTCGGCGTCGTCGAAAGTCTCTTCCTGCTGCGCGCCGGAGACGATGGCGCTCTCACGCGGGCGCTGGCCAAGGGTGTAGACGCAGGCCAGGTAGAAGTCAATGTCCCACCCATGCTCCTCGGCGTACTGTACCACTTCCGGCAGGTGCGTGCCCAGTCCCACCAGCAGGCCCGACTGGCGCATGGTGTCCAGGAGCGGAAGGACCTCGTCGATGCGCCCCGCGCGCCACAAGGAGTCCGTCCGGCTACCGTGGTGATAGGCGCCGATCGCCCCTGCCGCCGCGATCTGGCGGACATTGCCGTGCAGATCCGCAAGCTCACTGGCAGTCTGGGCGATGAAGTGCATGGTCCCCCCCGCATTTCGGTACTCGCGCAGTGCCCGGATGATGTGCCGGTCGCCCCGGGCCTGCACGGTATTGATGCCCTGGCGCTCGCATTCGAACAGCGCGTCCACGATGGCCGCGTTGGTGTAGTAGTCCGCGAACTCGGCGTCCCGTTCAGCGGACATGTGGGAATTGCCGCTGAACGGGTTGCCGCCGATGACAAGCCGCGTAATGTCATGCTGACCGATGCGGATCGTGGGCAAGAGTGGGTGGCTCACGCGGTCATTCCTTCCCAAGCGCCTGCTCCAGCAGTCCCTCAAGCATGTCGGTCTCGCGCAGCTTGCCATTGTCGACGATGAGGGTCTTGATCTCGCAGGGCCTGAAGGACAGGCGCGCGGGTTTCACCCCGGAAAGCCGGAGCGTTGCGGTGGTGCGCACGCCGTGGGCCTCATACGCGCGCAGGACCAGGGCGTCGCTGTCTTCGTGGCGTTTGATGACCTCGACGATGATCCCCGCCCGGTCCACTTCGAGCAGCCCGAAAGTGCGCTGCAAGCTCCCCGTATGCGCAGGCTCCTCGCGCACCAGGCACGGGTGGTTGAGCTGCTGGGCCTGGCGCACCACCCCGGCCTTGCGCCAGTCGCCCTCATGCGGCACCAGCGCGCAGGTAAAGCGCTGCACGCCCTGGTCGGTGAACTCGTAACGCTTACGCGGATCACGCACAGCGGGCTCGTGGAAGCAGTAGATCGGCGACCGCAGCACCCCGATGCGCACCTCGCCGCCCAGGATGTCGTACCCGTACCGGGCGTCATTCAGGACCGCGAGGCCGGCAGGCGAGTCACCGATGTTCCCACTCACGTCCGCCCATTTCTGGGCGGGCTCTTCGTTACCGTTCGCCTCGCGCACCGCGAAACCGTAGGGTGTCTCATAGGTGGCTTCGGGATTGCCAATGGCCGTGGGGAATGCCAGCTTCACGAACTCATGCTCGCCGTGGTAGTCAACGGTGATCTCCATGTCGATGCGCGGGATGCCCCGGTACAAGCGGATGTCCTGCACAAGCGTGGATTCGCCGTAGTGCATCTCTACGACCACCCGGGCGCGGACCGGGCCGATCTCGATGATCTCCATGCCCATCTCGCCCTGGAATGCGCCGACTTCGTCGCGGAAGCCGTCCACGCCGTGGCTCCAGGTGTCCGACACGTCCTCCAGGACCACGGGCACGGCAGCGGGCGCGGAGAGAAGCTCCTGGCCCGCGCGCTTGTCCACGAGGCTGGTCAGGTACCCGGATACGGCGTCGAACTCCAGGCGGAACAGGTCGCTCTCCAGGAAGCTCTGGCCTGCGGTGAAGGGGCATGGCTGATCGGGGCCGGCTCCCTCCACTACGCGGTACGCCCGGTACCCGCAGGCCGGTATGGTGGCCAGGAATGCGACGCGAATCGTGGTTCCCCGTCCGCTAATGTTTGTATGCAGGATCTGGCACGGGACGGCCTCCCCGGCATCGTCCACCACGTGCACCCGGTCGTCGTGGTTGATCCAGGTGATCTCCGCCTCGACGACCTCAGTGCGCTCCCAGGAAAGTGTGTTGTAGACCACCACCGGGCGTCCATTGCCGGATGTGTCGATGCGCGAGGAGATGCGGGTCATTGCCTCGCGGGTTGCGCGAGCGGCCAGCAGTTCGGCCTCGCGGTAATCCGCGAGCGCGTCATCGCAGGCGGGGCGAATGCTGGTGCCCGCGAGGATGTCGTGGAACTGGTTGAAGAGCACCTTCTTCCAGGCGCATTCCAGGTCAGCGGAGGGGTATTGCAGGCCTGTGAGTACACCGGCCAGGCTACTGAGTTTCTCGGCCTGCAGGAGCATGTTCTCGGATCGGCGATTGTGTTCTTTGATTGCGGAGACCGCCGTATAGCAGCCCCGGGCATGGTACTGGAGTTCCTCGGCCACCACGGGAAACCTGTCCGCTTTGTCCCGGATTGCGTCGAAAAAAGCATCCGGGGTGCTGAAAATCGCGTTGGGGCCATTGGGATCGGCCTGGAGCTTCAGGATGCTAGCGATGTTGGCCTTCGTGGGCCCGCCGCCGTGGTTGCCGACGCCGTAGAAGCTCATGGTGTCACGCAGGCCCTTGGGCGTCTCCTCGGCAGCCTGGATGATCCGATCTTCGAGCTGGTCAGCCCAGGTTCCGTAATGCCCGGGCATTCGGGCGGCAAGGACGCGGGTCCCGTCCGGGCCTTCCCAGTTGAAGAGCGTCGACGGCAACTCCTTCTCGTGGGGGCCCGGGCGGAAGAAGCAGTACTGGTTCATCCCCTGCCCCGCGAGGATCTGCGGAAGCGTACCCGCGTGGCCGAATGTGTCCACGTTGTACCCGGTGGCCGCGATTCTGCCAAACTTCGCATGAAAATACCGCTGCCCATACAGGCCCTGGCGCACCAAGGCCTCGCCACCCGGAATGTTACAGTCGGGCTGCTCCCACCAGCCATTGACAATGCACCAGTGCCCGCGCGCGACCCAGCGCTTGATGTCGGCGAAAAGTTCAGGATCGCACTCCTCGATCCACTGGTAAGTCACCGCACTGCTGCGGCAGAAGATGAAATCGGGGGTGTCCAGAATGCGATCAACCGCGGCGCGGCAGGAATCGAGCACCTCCTGGCGCCCTTCCTCCCACCGCCACTGCCAGACAGGGTCAATATGGGCATTGCCGATCATGTGGACGGTGTACTGGGAGAGGTCTCTCCGGGTCCTGCGTGGGGGCATGGGGTTACCTCCAGGCTTTGGCGTTCTCGCGGGAGGTTTCCCTGCCGACAGCGGGGGACCTTCAGGGACAGGCAACACAGCGCGAGGCCCGCGCATCTATCGCGCGGGCCTCGCAGGTCACGTCATGCATCGCGGGGCAGGCCCCGGAAGCAGTCTACCAGTTGTAGGAAACGCCACCGTAGATGACGTCGTCCCAGTCGTAGTCCGCCCAAGCGATACCCACGCGCCAAGCGGTGGGTTCGCCATCCTTGGCGATGTCGTAGATCGCGCCGAGGGTCAGGTCGCCATCGGTCAGACCAGCACCGACTTCCCACTGCTTGGCGCTACCGATGCGGGTGCTGGCGCCGAGGTTGACGGTGTCGAAGTCAAGCAGGTCCAGGTTGAAGGTCCAGCCATTGGCGAAGTCCAGGGAGACGCCAAGGTCCAGCGTGCTGTCGATCTCATCGGTCACGTCGCGGAGCACAGCGCCGACAGCCATCTTCGAGAGGCCCTTGAGGGCCGTATCATCTGCGCCATAGGTCCAGACTTTGCGGCCGGCCAGATCGAACAGGTCCTGGCTGTCGTCCATGGAGGTGCTCTGCGCGCCATCAACGGGCGGGTAGTAACTGTCCATTTCGGTGTGCCGCCAGTTGACACCGACCTCGAAGCCGCTCAACGGCATGCCGAAGCCGATGCCGTAGGCCTCGGAGTAGTCAGAGTCAACATAGCCGGCGCCGATGCCCCAGCCCTTGACCATGCTGCGGCCGCCATAGGAAAGGGCCCAGACGTCGTCGTCGCCGCTGAGATTGGTGGCAAAGGAAGCGGCATTGTCCATCGCGGGGCCGTCGGTCACCGCGTCTGTCTTCTCACCGGCAAGGGCGGCCGGATTGCCGGACCATGCGATGCTCTGCGACGGGTTGCCGATGACGGTGTTCCCGCGCATGATCTCGGGGATGAAGAACGCGGACATGCTGCCGCTGGCGAAGGCGGCTGTGCTGAGAAGCAGGCAAGCCACGACAAGGACTACGGTGTGCTTCATGTGGTGTTCCTCCCTTCCGACGCTTTGCGCCGGAGCCTGTTTGTACGACCAAGATTGCTGCAGATCAGACTGCAGTTTGCTACCGGTGGAAGCCTTTTCCGACCTGTGCTCCCCGGGCCGCCCATGTCAGCCCTGCGCGGGAGCGCGACGGTCGAGGTCAGACACCCCCTCTCCCGTTGTCTTGACCTTTCCTGATTGAAGACAAACTCCGGGGCCCAAGGTTTCGCATCGAATATCATGTTTCGTGTGCATTTCGTGGGCCCGGGATCGCGGGACAGTAGATCCGGGGTCAGCCGGCCCGCGAGAGCACCAGGCAATCGAGGTTCAGGCCCATCCCCATGCGGTTGGTGATGCGGACCTTCTGCGGACCCGCGTTCAGCCGCAGACGCACGGGAATGCCCGGAGCGCTCTCCAGGCGGAACGCACGCCATTCGTCGGCAACCGTGCGTCCCCAGCCCCCTGTGGGCTCAAACCAGACAGCCAGCGGGCCACACTCCCCCGCTTCGACTTCCGCTAGGAACCCGGTCTCTGTTGCTCCAACCATCCACAGTTCGTACTCGCCGGCGCGGGGGACGTCCAGTTCCCAGCTGATTGAGTGACCGAAAACATTCCACGCCCAGAGATTGTCGCCTCCTGAGACGTTGGCGTGTCCGCCGCCGCTCACCTGGATGCTTCCTCCTGACTCGCTCCAATCGCGCTCACATTCGAAGGTGACCCCATCGGGAATGTCTTCACACCTGCGGGCCTGGAGGCTGGTGGCCAGGCTGATCTGGCGAAAGGCAATGGATTCGGGCAATCCAGAGCCGCTTATTGAGACGGACTCGCCACCCCGCAGCCAGACCCGGCCCGAGCCCTCGGTGAGAGCACC
>JAGPGE010000366.1 GCA_018056145.1 Armatimonadota bacterium | reverse complement strand
CGACATGCGGCGGATGATGGGGACCAGGCGTGACAGCGCCTCCGCGTACTCGCGGGCACCCTCGGCGTTTTCCTGGAAGCCCTGCGGGTAGCTGTGGACCTCATTGCCCGGCTGCCAGTAGCGGATGTTGTACGGCTCGGGGTGGCCGTTGGCAGCGCGTTTCGCGGCCCAGTTGACGCCGTCGCCATCGTCGTCGCCCCGGCCCACGAGGTACTCGATGTACCCGCGCACGGACTCCTCGGGCTCCCCCACGAAGTTGATCTGCATCAGGGGTTCGATACCGAAACGTTCGCAGAACTGGACGTAAGTGTCGAGGTCGTAGACCTCCCACCAGTGGCCCTCGGGGTTCTGCGCAAGGTGGTCTTGCCAGTAGAAGTTGGCCCAGGAGCCCCGGTGATCGTTGCGGTTGAAGACGAACCCGCCGGGGTAACGGGCGATGCGCAGGCCGGATTCCGCGATGTGACTGGCGACGACGTCCGGGTACCTGGGGCTGCGCAGAGGGTTGGTCTTGGCGTCGATACCCGCGCCAAAGACGAAGGGATCGACGGCGCCGAGAGAGACCTGGGGTTGAACGTCGAGCTGGACCCGGAGGTCTGCTGCCAGGAGGAGACCTGGAGAGATGAGGGCGCAGATGAGGGCAAGAACGGTCTGCGGCATGAAGGGTGTCTCCGGGTGATGGAGTGCGCACGCTAAAAAGGACAATTCGAGGGGTTGGGGTGGTTGTCCTTCGGGGGGGACGGCGGGTGTTGACGTTCGGGGGGCCGCATAAGGGGGCGTTCCGGAACGGGGCGCCGAACCTATCCGGCCCGGATGTTGCCTCTG
This sequence comes from Armatimonadota bacterium, assembly GCA_018056145.1. Lineage (GTDB taxonomy): Bacteria > Armatimonadota > Zipacnadia > Zipacnadales > JABUFB01 > JABUFB01. The sequence continues at coordinate 5,472 of JAGPGE010000366.1, read as the reverse complement.
CAGTAACGGCCACGGCCGGACGGCGGACAGGCAGGACTGCCTGTCCCACTGAAGGCGGACGGCGGACAGGCAGGATTGCCTGTCCCACTGACGGCGGACGGCGGACAGGCAGGATTGCCTGTCCCACTGACGGCGGACGCCCGGCGCGGTGCAGGTGCGCGCCCCACAGGCGGCAACGGCAACGATGAAGGCAAAGTCGGCGCAAGGTCGCTACGTCGCGGCGGCGAGGCGGTCTTCGCCCGAGATCGCGCCGAACTGCAGGTTGTGCAGGCGCCAGTAGGCTCCGCGCGCCGCCATAAGCTCCGCGTGGGTTCCGCGTTCCACGATCTGGCCGCCATCCACCACAAGGATGCAGTCGGCCTGGCGAATGGTGCTGAGACGGTGGGCGATGACGAATGCGGTGCGCCCGTGCATCAGGCGCAACATTGCGTCCTGGATGTGGATCTCCGTGCGGGTGTCCACGCTGCTTGTGGCTTCGTCGAGAATCAGGATGGCGGGGTCGGCGAGAATCGCTCGGGCGATAGCGAGAAGTTGGCGCTGTCCCTGGCTCAGGCTGCCGCCGTCCTCAGTCAGTTCAGTGTCGAAGCCGTGGGGCAGGCGGCGGATAAAGGACGCCGCGTTCGCCAGTTCGGCGGCCTGTTCGACCTCGGAGTCGGTGGCGTCCGGGCGACCGTAGCGGATGTTCTCACGCACCGTGGTGGCGAAGAGGAAGGTGTCCTGGAGCACGATGCCCAGTGCGCGGCGCAGGTCGGAGCGGCGTATCTGGCGCAGATCGTGGCCATCCACGCGGATTGCGCCCGCGTCTACATCGTAGAAGCGGGTGAGGAGGTTGATGATGGTGGTCTTGCCTGCTCCCGTGGGACCCACGAGCGCGATGGTCTGCCCGGCCTGGGCGTGGAAGCTCACATCCTTGAGGACCGGCTGCTCCGGGTCGTAGCCGAAGCTCACGCGGTCGAAGGCAACGTCGCCCCGCGGCCTGTCCAGTGCAACTGCGCCGGGAGCGTCGGGCAGCTCCGGGGTTTCGTCCAGGATGCCGAAAACCCGCTCCGCGCCGGCGATGGCGGACTGGACCATGCCCCAGAGCATGGCGATCTGGTTGATGGGCATGGTGACAAAATGCGCGTAGTTCACGAACGCCGCCACGGTGCCGATGGTTGCGAGATCATGGAGCACGATCCACCCGCCGGCGGTTGCGAGAACCGCGAAGCTGATGTTGCGGGCGAGATTCATGGAGGGACCCATCACGCCGGAGACGATGCCGGCGGCGGTCGCGCTGCGCCGGAGTTTTTCATTGGCGCGGTCGAAGTCCTCGACGGCCCGCTGCTCGCGTGCGTAGACCTTGACCACGCGCTGCCCGGTGATGGTCTCTTCGATGAACCCGTTGAGGGCGCCCAGGTCCGCCTGGCGCTCCCGGAACTTGCGGCGGCTGGCCGACGCGATGAAGTGGGAGAAGAGTAGGGGCAGGGGCGCGGTGGCGAGAGTGACCAGCGCCATGCGCCAGTTCAGCGCGAACATGAAGCAGATGGCGCCGACCACTGACAGGACGCTGGACATGAGTTGGGTGACGGTCTGCGCCAGGGCCTGGTTCACCGCTTCGGTGTCATTGGTGAGGCGGCTCATGATCTCGCCGTGGGTCTGCCGGTCGAAAAAACGCAGGGGCAAGGTCTGGATGGTGCGGAAGATATCGGCGCGGATGTCTCGCAGAGTGCGCTGGGAGACCCGGATCATCATCACCGTCTGCAGCCAGGTGCCGGCGGCCGAAAGTATGTGGATGCCGATCATCAGGGCGGCGATGCGCGCAAGGGCGTCCATCTCGCGGGGGATGATGCAGCGGTCGATGGCGCGGCTGATCAGGTACGGGTTGATGAGGGTCAGGCCGGTGCTGACAGCGACAAGAGCGCCGACCAGAATGAGCCCTGACCGGTAGCGCCGCAAGTACTGCCAGAGGCGGCGCATGACCGCCGGGATGTCTTCGGCACGGCTGACGGGCATCATCATTGCCTGCGGTCCGCGGCCTGGTCCGTGGCCGAAGACGCGCATGTGGTCCACCGGCGGGCGCTTTTCAGACACCGGCAACCACCTCCGGGTCCACCTGCGACCGCACGATGTCCCGGTATGCCGGGCTTGTTTCGAGAAGCTCGCGGTGGGTGCCTTCGGCGGCGATTGCACCGTCTTCCAGGACCAAGATCCTGTCGGCGGCGAGGATCGAGCCGATGCGTTGGGCGACTATCAGGCGTGTGCAAGGGTCAGGCGCCTCGTCGAGAGCAGCCATGATGCGGGATTCGGTGGCGGCGTCGACGGCGCTGGAGCAGTCGTCGAGGATCAGGATCGATGGCTTGCAGAGCAGGGCGCGAGCGATTGCGAGCCTCTGTTTCTGGCCACCGGAGAGGTTCACGCCGCGCTGGCCGAGTTCAGTGGCGTACCCGTCGGGCAGGGACATGATGAAGTCATGGGCCTGCGCGGTTCGGGCAGCCTGTTCGACCTCCTCATCGGTCGCTTCGGGTCGGGCGTAGGCGATGTTGTCGCGGACTGAGCCTGAGAAGAGCACGGTCTCCTGCATGACCATGCCGATGTGCCGGCGCAGGTCGGCTTGCTTCAGTTCGCGAACGTCCACGCCGTCCACCCGGACGCAGCCCCCTTGCACGTCGTACAGGCGCGGCACCAGGTTCACGAGACTGGATTTGCCGCAACCGGTGGCGCCCACGATGGCCACGGTCTGCCCGGGTTCGGCGGTGAGAGAGACCCCGCGCAGGACTGGCTCGGCTTCGTCGCCATCATAGCCGAACAGAACGCTGTCGAACTCCAGCCTGCCGGTCGGCGCGGGAGGGTCCGCGGGATTCTCGCAATCGGTCACGTCGGGCTGGGTCTCGAGAACTTCAGCTATGCGCTGTGTTGATGCGTCAGCCTGGGACATGCGCATGACGAGCATGCCTACCATGACCAGCGAGTGGAACATCTGGGTCAGGTAGTTCGTGAATGCAAGCAACTGCCCGACATGAAGCTGGCCCCGGTTCACTTCCCACCCGCCGAACCAGATGACCGCGACAACCCCGGCGTTGACCAGGAGTGAAATGGCGGGAGTGACCCCGGCGACGAGAGTTGAGGCGCGCACCGTCTGGCCCATGAGGTCTTCGTTTGCGGTGCCGAAGCGCGAGCACTCGTGCTGTTCGCGGACGAAAGCCTTGACCAGCCGCACCCCGGCAAGGTTCTCCTGGAGGATGATATTGAGCTTGTCCAGGCGCTCCTGCACTCCGAGAAAGAGCCCGAAAGCGCGCTTGCTGGTGATGACCAGGGCGGCGATGACCAGGGGGGTGATGATGACGATGATCAGTGACAGGCCGGGCGCGGTGAGGATCGCCATCACCAGGCCGCCGATTGCCAGGAGCGGGGCGCGCACCATGATGCGCATGAGCATGAGCGAAGCTTCCTGCACCTGGTCCACGTCGCTGGTGAGGCGGGTGATGAGCTTGCCGGTCTGGAGGCGATCCAGGTTGGCGGAGGAGAAGCTCTGGATCTTCCGGAAGACCGCGCCGCGCAGGTCCGCGCCGAAGTTCAGCCCGGCGATGGTCGCGAAGATGGTGCAGGCCGCGCCGGCCAGGAGGCCGATGATGCCCGCGGCGACCATGATCAACCCGGTATGAACCACATACCGCAGGTCGTTATTGGCGATGCCGTCGTCCACGATGTTCTGCAGCAGGCGCGGTTGAGCGAGGTCCATGGCGACTTCCAGCGCCATGGACAGGGGCGCGAGAAGTGCCGGGATCCAGTAAGGGGCCATGTAACGGATGATGGTGCGCAGGGACTTCACCGGCGCATTGCCTCCTGATCATGAACGACCCGGGCCCGGTGCCCAAGCCTAGCGGCAATCTTCTTCTTCAGCCGCGTCTTCGGCCTTCGACCGGCGCAGTGCGGCAGCATGCAGTTGCGCCAGAGCGTCACGCAGCCGGAGCAGATCGTCGTCCTCGAGGTCCGCGAGGAGAGCCATCATCCGTCGACGCGCGCGGTCGAGATGACGCTTGCGCTCCCGGGCGCCACGGTCGGTGAGTCGCACGCGGACAACGCGGCGGTCCTCGGGGTCATTGAGCCGCTCGACTTGGCCGTGCTCGATGAGCGCATCCACTAGTCCGGTCACCGTACTGGGACGCAGATGCATGGCGCGGGACAGCTCGGTCATGGACGGGGAACCGAGATGACCAATGGTGCGCATGCACTCGAGTTGGGCAAGAGTGAGTTCGAGATGGGCCAACGGAGGTCGGTGGCCGCGCCTCATGTAGGAGCCGAAGATCGAGTGCATGAACTCATCGATCTCAGCCATGAACTGCTCGCGTGAGGGGTCACCGGGCACGGCATTCTCCTTCGGGATACGAATATTTCATCATGGAAACAGTATAGCGCGGGTTCGCGGCGCGTCAAGGGTTATCTGTCTGGTCGGGGTGGGCTGGCGATAAATGGAGCGACGCGAGGCTGTTTGACCGCGCGGGGAGATGGAGTTGCAGAACTGGATCGGACCTGCTCCGGGGCAGAAGCAGGTCCGATCCGAGTGCGCGGCTCATCAGCTGCAGTGTAATCTTCAGGGCGGGCCGCGCCAACCCTGGAACTCAGCCTGGGCGCAAGTCTAGGGGGAGACTTAAGCCGAGCCAGGGGTATAAGGGCGCTGGTTGGTAGGTCTGTTCAAGGTTCGAGCACCAAACTTATACAACTCTCTACAGCATCTTTATAGCACCGACGCCCCACCCATGTCAATACCTTTCTTGAGATTCTGTGAAGAAATCTCTCGGCAGGCACAGCCACGCACACGCAGAGACGTCCTGCGTGCCCCTGACATCGTTCCTATCCGGACAGGGAGGGTTGTGTTACTGGTACCCGAGGAGGGAGCCGACGTTATAGACGATGAAGGCGGCGATCCAGGCGAGCACAGTGGTGTACGTAGCCGCGAATGCGGGCCACCGCCAGCTGCCCGTCTCGCGGTAGATGACGGCGATAGTGCCCAGGCATGGGACGTACATGAGCACGAAGACCATGAGCGCGTATGCGACTAAGGGCGACAGGCCGGGCTGTCTGCGCAGGACGGCCTGCAAGTTTTCCGTCTCGCCTCCGGCTTCAGCCATGCTGTAGGCCGTGGCAAGCGTGGAGATAACGACTTCCTTGGCCCCGAATCCGGCGATGAGCGCGACACCGATGCGCCAGTCAAAGCCGAGAGGACGCAGGGCGGGCTCGATCGCCTTGCCCATTCGCCCGGCCGCGCTGTACTCCAGGGCGACCGTCGCCTGGTGCGCTGCGTCGAGGCCCTCCAGCATGTCCGCGGGAGGCTTCGGGTAGGACATGAGCACCCACATGGCGATGGCAAATCCGAGGATGACGGTGCCCGCCTTCTTGATGTAGTGCCAGGCGCGCTCCCAGACGTGGATGGCGACACCGCGAAGGGTGGGCATCCGGTAGGGGGGCAGTTCCATGACGAAGGGTGTCGTGGGG
>JAGPGE010000365.1 GCA_018056145.1 Armatimonadota bacterium | reverse complement strand
GCCATGCTCCCGGCGAAAAGCGCCACGGTCTTCAGCCTGTGCGCCGGAGACGCGCCGCAGCCCTCCACGGACCTTGCGGTGGAGCAGGATGGCGCGGGCATCCGGGTGCGCAACTCCCGGCTGTCCCTGGGCTGGAGCGGCGAACGAGGCGGGACGCTGACATCGCTGGTCTCCAACGCCAGCGGCAAGGACTATGGCATCGGCTCGTGCGGCGCTGGATACGGCACTTGGGGTGAGTACGACCCGTTGAAGCCGGCGATCAACACCGTGGCCTTCGTGTCCCAGGAAAAGAAGCGCTGGCAACGCGACCTGCAGACCCCGGCGAAAATCACAGTCGGTCTGAACGGGCCTGTCCTCGCCACGGTGGATGTGGAGGCCGAACTCGGCGACGGGTACAGGTGCTCGCAGCGGTACATGATCGGCGCGTACCAGTCGGACTTCACGGTGGGCGGCGAGATCAGCGGTCCGCAGGCGCGGGAGCTGGTTGCTCTGGACATCCGCCTGGCGCGCAATGACCTCACCAAGATCTTCCCCAACTTCACAGGCATCGGCGAGGGCTTCGAAGGCGACAACCCCCACGCGGGCTGGCGCGAAGCCAATGATGTGCCGCCGGTGGCGACCATGATGACCCCGGACCATTTCCGCGAGAGCATTTCCGTGATCCCGTGGGACATGGCCCTCATGCCGGGCGTGACCAAGCTCCGGCAGGGATTCTGGCCCGAGAAGCGCCCAGAGAGTGGAGCTGTGAACCAGGCCCAGGTTGAACTTGTGGGCGAAAATGCAACGCGAGCGGAGGCAGGCGCCCGCATCGTCCTGCATAGCGGGCACCAGACCGTCGGCCAGGCTTACAGACGCACGCATGTGGACGAGCCGCCGGTGGTGACCGTGCCGGTGGGCTTCCGCTGGGAGGGGGAAATCGCGCGCCCAGCAGGTGATCCAAAGGGCCAGTGGTGGAACCCCTACTGGCATTTCGCGACGCCGGTGACCGTAGGACCCCTCGCAGGTGGGGAAGTCGACCCGGTGGTGCGATTCCGGCCCGACTTCTCGCGGTACCTCGTGGGCTGCGGCCAGCTTGACCCGGCCTCACCGCGAGCGGTGGTGCATGGAGAAAGGGGCATGATCGCACTGCCCACCGCCTTTGATGAAGACTCCGGGGAGGTGGTGGTGACGCTCACAGACTCTGCCTGGGGAAGCCCGGCCCCGGCGACCCGCGACTTCCGGCTGTACTTCGACGTCATCGAGATGGGTGGCAAGTGCCCTGGCCCTGTGGGTTCGAACCCGGTGGCCACCCGGGTGCTCAACGGGTCCTTCGAGGACGGGGCGAAACACTGGATCTTCAGCGGCCCGCGCCTGCACATCGACGGCGCCCACACCGGTAAGCGGGGCATCGAGCTGCGCTGGCGCAACGGGATGGGCCCCGCCGTGGCGTCCAATGCCAGCATGCGTCTGCAGCCCAACAGCCGCTATCGGGTGAGCTTCTGGGCCAAATCCGAAAGCGCTCGGGCGCAGGTGCGCACCAACATCTACGCCGACGGGAAATACGATTTCCCGCAGTATGCGATCCCCGTCAACACGGGCGGACAGTGGCGGCAGTTCTCCACGATCCTGACCACCGGCGCATTCCCGCCCAACATCAATCCGGCGCTGCGCCTGTGGGTGCTTGGCGACGAGCAAGTCGTGTACGTGGATGACGTTGAACTGGTGCCGCTGGACGAAGCGCCCCAGGGCCCGCCGGTGCAAATGGGGACGCTGCTACGCAGATGAGTCACGGTCCGACCTTCGCCGTCCGCAGGGCGCGGGCGCGTACCGCGCGGGCCGTTGCTGCCCTCTGCCGTGCGGAGAGCCGATCCACCCCGGCGGCCGTTGCCGTCCGGGCCCGACACGCGAACTCGTAGACGCCTTCCGGCTTTCTGGGTAAACTGGTGCCGGTGAAATCGACCTGCGCCAGGCGCGCGGTATGAGTGATTCTCTATGATGATCGTCATGCGGGCGGGGGCCTCGGACGAACAGATCGCCGCCGTCATCCGACGCATCGAAGCCGAAGGCCTCACAGCACTCAATCTCCCCGGCGGCGAACGCACCGCAATCGGCATCGCCAGCGCGATTCCCGTGGAAGTGCGCGAGACCCTTGCTGCGGCTCTCGAAGTGATGCCCGGCGTGGACCACGTCACTCACATCAGCCGTCCCTACAAGCTCGCCTCGCGGGAGTTCTTCCGAGAGGATACGGTCTTCGACATCGGCGGCGTGACTTTCGGCACCGGCAGGATCGTTATCATGGCCGGCCCGTGCGCGGTTGAGAGTGAGGCCCAGTTGCGCCGGGCGGCCGAGGCGGTGAGCGCCGCGGGTGCGCGCGGCCTGAGAGGAGGCGCTTTCAAACCCCGCACCAGCCCATACTCATTCCAAGGGCTGGGCAAGCAGGGACTGGAACTGCTCAAGTCGGTGGCGGCGGAGTTCGGCCTCATCACGATCACCGAGGTAATGGCCCCCGACGAAGTGGAGCTGGTGGTTGAGCATGCCGATATTCTGCAGATCGGCGCCCGGAACATGCAGAACTACCCGCTGCTCATCGCGGCCGGCGAGACCGGGCACCCGATTCTGCTGAAGCGCGGCTCCAGCGCTTCCGTGGATGAGCTCCTCCTCGCCGCCGAGTACTGCCTGAGCCGCGGGACGAGGAAGCTGCTCCTGTGCGAACGCGGAATGCATCCCGTGGACCGCAGCTACACCCGCAATACGCTGGACCTGTCCGCAGTCCCCGTTCTCAAGGAAGTCTCGCACCTTCCCGTGATCATCGACCCCAGCCATGCCACCGGCAACGCGCGTTACGTGCCGGCGATGGCGAAGGCGGCGGTTGCGGCGGGGGCCGACGGGCTCTTGATCGAGGTACACCCCGACCCGATTTGTGCGCTGTGTGACGGTCCGCAATCCCTTGCGTGCGACGATTTCGCATCGCTCATGGGCGACCTGTGGGCGGTTGCGAAGGCGGTCGGTCGCGAGATCGCGTGAACATCAGCCGGCCACATTTCAACACCAAAGGGTAGACAAGGCGTCTAGTTGGGTATATCTTCTACCGGCGCGTTTTGCGTCGCATCGACACGCAATCTGAGAGGAGCTGTTCCATGAGGAGAAGTGGTTTCACGCTTATCGAGTTGCTGGTGGTCATCGCGATCATCGCCATCCTCGCCGCAATCCTGTTCCCGGTTTTCGCCCGGGCGCGGGAGAAAGCCCGTCAGTCAGCCTGCACGAGCAATGAGAAACAGATCGCACTGGCGGTCCTCATGTACGCCCAGGACTACGACGAGACGTTGCCCGCATACTACAACTTCGCAGCCACCGTTCCTGCCGGTTCCCGGTACTGGATGGAAGTTGTCATGCCGTACGTCAAGAACCAACAGGTCTTCATCTGCCCGAGCAACCCCGGCACGAACTACACCCAGAGTTACGGCTGCAACTACAACTGGCCGTTCTCCAACTTCGAGCAGAGCGCGTGGCCGCCGGAATCCGGCGATCCGCTGGCCAAGATCACCCGTCCTTCCGAGACAATGATGTTCCTCGACGGGTCCACCTACATCACGCTGTATGACCCCGGTGTGGCATCCAGCACCGGCGGCTACTACGGCAAGCCCGTAGGACGCCACAATGATCAGTGCAATGTGGCCTTCTGTGATGGTCATGTCAAGTCAATGAACCGCGAGGAGATCGCCAACCCGGCCAATGCGGCCAAGTACTGGATCACGCCGTAACCGCACCTGGCAGGTTCCGCATGCCAGGACTGGTGAGAGGCCCGGAGCACGGCGGGTCCCAGGCCTGCCGTGCTCCGCCGGGTCTGCCCGCGCACACCCGACCACTTCTCGCCTGACGGGTGAGGAGGCGAAACGCTGCGGGCGAGGAACAGAGCACGTTGTCCGGCGCGTTGCGCGCCGGTGGCTACCATGCCTAGAAAGGAGCAGATCCCTATGAGACGTGGTTTCACCCTGATTGAACTGCTGGTGGTCATCGCGATTATCGCGATCCTCGCCGCAATCCTGTTCCCGGTCTTCGCCCGGGCGCGGGAGAAAGCGCGGCAGACGAGTTGCATGAACAACGTGAAGCAGATCACTCTCGGCTTCTTGCAGTACGTGCAGGACTACGACGAGCGCTTCCCCTGGTTCGTCACCAATCCCGCGCAGGGCGAGCCGTGGTGGATCGTCACCCAACCGTACATCAAGAATGAGCAGGTCCTGCAGTGCCCGAACTGGCCCGCGTCGGGATCCACGACCTACTGGGGCAAGTACTACCCCTATCCGCGGTACGGGATGAACCACTACATCATGTACAACACCAGCGGCGCGGGCGGATTGGCAGTCATCAAGCGCCCGGCGGAAATCGTGCTCACCGGCGACTGCTGCCACGGCATGGGCGACGCATGGCGTTTCGCCTGGCCGCTTGCCCCTGGCAGTTACAGCAGTTCGCCCCGCAAGTGCGACGCAGCCCAGCAGGGACAGAACCCGGACTATGCCGTGCACAATGGAGGCACGAATCTGGGGTTCGTGGACGGCCACGCGAAGTGGATGGAGTCCAAGTCCTTCTTCTCCCAGCGTGCCACGATGTACCAGAACCCGCACCTCTAGCCCCTCTGTGAAGCCAAAGGCCCTGTGCGCGCCCGCCACTGAACCCGGCGGGCGCGTGTGGTTCCGGCGCCGGAAGGTTCGCGACGTCCCTGCGGAGAATCAGCTGCTTGAGCATGAGAAACGACTGCAAGGAGCACCACGCCATGTCTCAGCCGCCTGTCTACGGGGTCGGCATCGCCGGCTTCGGGTTCATCGGGAAAGTTCACCTGTACGGTTACCTCAACATCCCGCTATTCTACGATCCCGCTCCCGCGAAGGCCCGGCTGGTCGGCGTCTGCACCAGTCGCCCCGAAAGCGCGGAGAAGGCCCGTGAGCAGGGCGGATTCGAGTTCTGTACCACGCGCTTCGAGGATCTCCTGGAGCGCGAGGACATCCAGATCATCAGCATCGCCACCCCAAACCAGCTTCACCGTGACCAGGTGATCGCGGCGCTGGACGCAGGGAAGCACGTGTACTGCGACAAGCCGCTGACCGTGACCGGCGACGACGCTCGGGCCATCGCGCAGGCCGTGGCCGCGCACCCCAATCTGGTACACGGGATGGCCTTCCACATGCGCTTTATCGCCGCAACACTGCGGGCCCGCCAACTGGTGCGGGAAGGCTTCCTGGGCCGGGTGTATCACTTCCGGGGGAGCTACTACCACGCCGGGTATACCGACCCCGAGCGCCCGATTTCGTGGCGCCTCACGAAAGAGGCTGGCGGCGGCGCACTTTCCGACCTGGGCAGCCACATTATCGATATGATGGCCTATCTTCTCGGGGACTACGAGGCCGTGCGCGCGGACATGGAGACTTTCGTGACCCAGCGCCCGGTGGGCAAGGGCTCTGACGTGATGGCCCCGGTGGAAGTGGATGACTACGTCTGCCTGCAGGCGCGGATGAAGAGCGGGGCCACCGGGTTTGTCGATGCCTCGCGGTTCGCGACCGGGACCCACGACGGCATGAGTCTCGAGATCTACGGCGAAACCGGCGCCCTGAAGTTCAACATGATGGACCCCAACTACCTGTACGCCTACGACGCCACGGAGCCCGAAGCCGATCTCGGCGGCAGGCGCGGCTGGACGCAGATCGAGTGCCTGCAGCGGTACCCGAAGCCCAGCATCCTGCCCTCGCCGAAGCTGCCCATCGGGTGGATGCGCTTCCACCTGCATTCGGTCTATGACTTCCTGAGCGCCGTCGTTGCCGGGAAGCCGGGCACGGCGAATCTGCTGGATGGGATCAAGACGCAGATGGTGGATGCGGCAGTGCGCAGGTCAGCCGAGAGCGGCCAGTGGGAGAATGTGGAGGGGGTGTAGAGTCCCGAGGGCTTCCGCCCCTGACTGTATGCGAACGGCTCCTTCGCAGCCAGAGGGCATACATCCCGCCGCCGTTCGCATTCGGGGACTTGGCATCCGGCTCTGACCGCGCCCTGGGGACGGTGCTTGCAGGGGGTGGGGCCATCCGCCTCAATCCGCGCTCATCTTCACCCACAGCTTACGTTCCCGCGGGCCGTCGAATTCGCACAGGTAGATGCCCTGCCAGGTCCCCAGCACCAGCTTGCCACCCTCCACGAGCACCTGCACCGACGGGCCAACCAGCGTGGCCTTGATGTGCGCATCCGAGTTGCCTTCGAGATGCCGGTAGTACTCCGCAGCCCGCGGAACCAGTTCCATGAGCCCCTTCAGAATATCCTGGGCAACGCTAGGATCGGCGTTCTCG
>JAGPGE010000364.1 GCA_018056145.1 Armatimonadota bacterium | reverse complement strand
GGGCGGCAGCGGGTATGCGTGGCGCACGTCCGCCTCCCGGCCGTCCCTCAGGCGCAGGCGACGGTTCTGCATGATCCGCCGTTCATACCCGGTCCCGGAGCCCACCCTGACAGGGACCATGTTCTGGCTCGCCCTGGCAACCGCCTGCACGGTCCGCTCCGCCACGTCAGCGCAGACCACCCCGTGGCAGTGGCTGGCATTGACCACGACGTTCTGCGGCTCAATGCACAGCTCAGCCCGCAGTCGCTCTCGAACCGCGGGCAGGTAGTCGTTGCCAATGTACCCGATTTCGCCCAGCGCCACGGCATCCACGGTGATGATCGCCACCGTCAGCCCGCCGCCAGCCAATACGAGGGCCTTCACGTACAACGGGTCATTCACAGGCCCCGCCGCATAGTCCGTGATGTCCACCCGTGCGACCCCCGCCCGCAACCTGTCCATGGCCTCCGGCGCCTGGTTCGCTGATGTCATATTCCGTATCCTGCCTCCCGGTTCGCTCATGTCGGCCAGTTCCCTGCCGCGGGGCGCTGTCCTTCTCGTTCCAAGGAGTTCGTCACCCGCGCGGCGAAATGTACATCACCGAGCTTGTTGCACAGACGAAGAAGACGACAGCGTGCGAACGAACTGGAGCATGACGGCGAAAGCGAGGGGAATGAGTTGATCTCGCGCGAACAGATCGAGGAGCTTGCAAACCACCAGGAGGGCCCGTTCGTATCAATCTATGTGCCTCTTGCGCAGGCCGGCGCGGAAGCGGCCGGCAACCCGATCCGCCTGAAGAGCGCAATTCAGGAGGCGGCGGACCGGCTTGAGGGGATGGGCTGGAAGCAGCGACCAGTCGACCAGTTGCTCGAACAGGCCCGGAAGTTCCAGTCCGGCGAGAACATGGACCGCTACCGGGGTGGCAGCCTGGCTGTTTTCGTCGCACCAGGGTTCTTCCGGGTATACCACCAGCCGATCGAGGTGGCGCAGACGGTCGAGGTCGGGCCGCGTTTTCACCTGCGCCCCCTGCTGCCGGCTCTGGCTGAAGACGGGCACTACTACGTCCTGGCCCTGAGCCAGAAACACACGCGCCTGCTGTCCTGCACCCGCCGGGAGTCCCGCGAGGTTGAGGTCCCGGATATGCCGGCAAGCATCGAGGATGCCCTGGGCAGCGAGGTGTCCGACCAGCAACTGCAGCTTCACGCATCAAGCGCCGGATCCCGGCGCGAGGGCATTTTCCACGGACATGGAGGGGGAAAGGACGACAGTCTGGACGAAGAGCGCCGGTACCTGCAACTGATTGACGAGCCACTCACCAAGGTGCTCCTGCCCTCTGGCGCCCCTCTCGTCGTCGCGGCGGTGGAGCAGACGAGAGCCCTGTACTCGGAGATATCGGCCTACCCGAACGTCCTGACGCAGGGACTGGACGGCAATCCGGACTACCTGAGTGACGAGGAACTGCGGCAGAAGGCCTGGCCGATCGTGGAGCCTGCGCTCAAGCAGCCGCAGGAAGAATCCCTCGCGAACTACCAGAAGGTGATTGGCACAGAGCGGGCCACATCCGTCCTGGCCGACATTGTCGCCGGAGCCCACCAGGGCCGCGTGATGACACTCTTCCTGCAGGATGGGGCGAACCAGTGGGGCACCTTTGACCCAATGGAACAGCGAGTGGATGTCCATGAGGAGAGGCAGGAGGGAGACGATGACCTTCTAGACCTCGCCGCCGTATGGACGTTGATCAGCAAGGGGACGATCCACATCCTGCCGCAGGAGCGGATGCCCGCACCGGCGCCCGCAGCGGCGATTCTGAGGTACTGATCCTATCTGACGAGATACTCCGGGGCCGCGTGTCAAGACCAGTCTGCCCGCGGCCCTGTTCACAGTTCCGGCCGAACGACCTCGCACGGGATCGCCGGGAGCACGCCCAGCGAGACGTGACGGCTCCGCCCGGTCTTCTGCGCATTTGCGTCCGCACCCCGGGATTCCACAAGCGCCTCGAAGATCAGATAGCCGCTGTCCCCGTACCGCGCCACGTTCGCATCGGCCTCGACGGTCACATCCACGCCGCCGGGACCCGGGCTCGCACTCACAAGGGTAACGCCGCGCGGCGCCGCGGCGAGGTCGAACCGCACTGCCTCGAGCGGCGACTGCATGCGGTCCGGTAGAACCTCGGGAGCACGGATGCGAACGGTCGTAGCGCCACCCAGCGGAACGCGCAGGCTTCCACTCGAATCCACAGCCATCCCCGGGGCAAGGGGCATCCACACCACCGGCACTCTGCTCGCACCCGTCACCGCCACCAGAAGCTCTTCCTGGGGCACAAGATGCCGATATGCAAAGGCCTGCATCATATCTTCCGCCGCAATCGCGGTTCGCGTGACCATCTCATCGCCAATTTCCGCCACGCCCTGAATCTGCACCGGGAACAGTCCGAATCCGGCATCCCGTGACGCACTAACGGTCACCTGCGCGGAGTCCTTCTCCGCGGGGATCTTGCCTCCCCCCAGCGTGAATCCGGCGGGCGCGTCCTTGAGCGCGAGCGCGATCTCACCCGCAAACCCATCCCTGCGCAGGGCGTGGACTGTCACCCGCGCGCTCCGCCGGCCGGGCATATTGATGCTCGATGGCGTCACCCGAAGCTCGAAATCCGGCTGTGGAGGCCGCAGGTGCAGGCGATAGCCGTGGGCCTCACTTCCTTGTCGCTGGGCGTCCCGCACATCCACCCGGTAGACCCCATCCGCAGGAAGCGTTGCCTTCAGGTATGCGTCGGCCTGATGCGCCAGAAGCGCCGCTGCAGGGTCATCATGGTCGTCATTGGCGGCGACCACATCCCCACTCGGCCCCACCAGTCTCAAGGCTGAATCCAGCGGCGATCCAAGGCGTCGCGCGAAGACCTCGGCCACGATCTCCCCCCCTGCCCGGCCTTCGAAGGAGAAGCTGTCCACGTCTCCGGGGTTGCCGATGCGGCCGTTCACGATGACCGGCAGCGAGACCCCTTGGGCCTGCCCTGCGCGATCGTTGGGCTCCCGCTCCGTACCCTCCGGCAGTGAATTGGCTTCGTAGAAGACCGGGGTCGGAATGCCCTCAATGCGTGCCTGCCGGACAGAGCGTTCCCCGGGCCGGGTGTCCAGGACGATCTCGGCCACCGGCAGGTTCCAGCCGCCTAGGGTCGCCGTCACCGTCTCTCCCTCGCGGCCGCCAAGGGGGAAGACACGGGTGACGAAAGGCAATTCCCCCGCGGCGATCCGGTAGACGAAGTCCTCGCGTCCCCGGTAGATGGAGTCACGAATCTCAACCGTATAGGCTCCGTCCCGCTCCACTTCGTACCGCAGCACCGGGTCTGGATCCCAGCCGAAGTCATCCGCGAACCCCACCCGCTTCCCATCCGGGTCATACAGCGCCAGTACCGCTTGGAACCAGCCCGGCACGGCATCCGCGAGGTACGGGACGAGATGCCTGGCCTGCGCCCGGAGAACCAGTTGCTGCCCCTTGCGCGCGTTGATCCGAAAGCGGTCCACTTCGCCCGGCATCACCTGGCCATTGAGCACAACCGGCAGGTCAGCCGCGGGCACGTAAGAACTGTCGCCACCGGTGGCGTCGCCCTCTCGGAGTTCCGGCAAGCTTCCCACCTGAAAGCACACGGGGTTGCTCAGGCCGCCGGCCGTCGCGAGGCGCAGTTCCCGGTCTCCGGGCGAGGTACCCGCGTCGATGGTGACCTCAACCTGCACCTGCTCAGCGATTTGCGCGTTCGGCTGCTTCTTGTCGTCTGAGAGCCGGGCGCGCAGGAGCGACAGCTCCGCCGGGCTCAGGCGATCCAGTCCGTACAGCCACGGGTGATCGGGCAGCATCTCGGCGTCGTCAGCCGGCTTCGCTGCGGCGCCCACCGCCGTCGGTCCCCAGCGTCTCTTAACCAGGTCGCGCAGGAACGCCCGGGCGTACCTCAGCTCGTTGTCGTTTAGCGGTCGCACATACCGGACTACCGAAGCCTGAATGCCTTCTCCGGATACGTACGCGCCATCGCACCCCGCCAGGAATTGCCCGCCCACCGTCACCCGCACCACAGTCCCCTGCTGCCCGCCTGCCGGGTACACGTACCCGATGTGGGGCGCATTCTGGGCATGGGCGATGCCGGTGCAGACGGCGACCAGCGCCGCCAGCCGGCACAGGACTAGCAGAATGGGTTCGCGTCGAGCAAGCCGTGTCATTGGTGCCTCACAGTGGGCATCTAGCGCTCACTCACATGATCTCCGTCAGACGGCCCGCGCCTTCATTGGGCATCTCGCTCTGGGGCATGACTTTCAGGTCCAGCCCGCGCGGGTTGGGCAGGGGGCCGTCGGGGTCGATGCCGAGCAACTGACACATGCTCCCCAGCAGGTCCGGCGCGGACACGGGCCTCTCCGCGACATACTCCCCTTTCGCATCCGACGCGCCCACAACCTGGCCGCCGCGGAAGCCGCCTCCGGCAACCATCGCCGAGAAACAGGCTCCGTGATGCGACCGCCCGCCATTCCAGGGCGCTTCCCACTGGACCCTTGGGGTGCGCCCGAACTCCCCGCTCCACCACACGATGGTGCTGTCCAGCAACCCCTGGTCGGTCAGGTCCTGAAGGAGCGTGGCCACCGCCCGGTCCATCTCAGGCAGCTTCCACCGCATGGTCTCGAAATGCTGCTTGTGGGTGTCCCAGCCGCCGTAGTTGATGGTCACGTAGGGAACGCCGGCAGCCACCAGCCTTCGCGCCATCAGGCATGATTGCCCGAAGGTATTGCGCCCGTAGCGGTTGCGCAGGTCGGTGTCCTCCTGGGACAGATCGAACAGTTTGCTGCCGTCGCCCAGGATCATCTCGTAGGCATTGTCACGGGCCTCATCCAGCGCCGCAAGCTGCGGATCATCAGGCATGGCCTGCGCCAGCGTATCCAGGGAATCCCGCAAGTCGCGCCGCCTGCGCTGGTGCTCTTCGCTGATCCCCTCCGCCACAACGCCCTCCACCACGAAGCGCGCCGCCGCCGGATTGCCGCCGGTTGCAAAGGGCTTGTACCGGGGCCCAAGGAACCCGGCCTCGTCGAAGCGTCCCTGCGGGGTTGTGAGCACCACATATGGAGGCACCAGCGATGTATAGCCGTGCTCGTAGCCTTTGAACTTCGAGACCAGGGCTCCGATTGACGGGTACACCAGTCTCTCCCCGGGCTGGTGGCCAGTCTGCACGATATACGCCGCGGTTTCGTGCCCGTTGTTCCCGTGGGTCATGCTGCGGATGATCGAGTACTTGTCCGCCTGCTGTGCCAGCTGGGGCAGCAGCTGGCCGATGAAGATCCCGGGCACATTGGTCTCGATGGGCTTGTTCAGCGGCCCGCAGTAGTCATAGCCCGCGTCCGGCTTGGGGTCGAAGGTATCCAGGTGCGGCGGTCCGCCCCAGAGCCAGATCTGGATCACCGCCTTCGCCTTCGCTGGCAGAGCAGCTTCCGCCGCATGCGCCTTCCCGGGGAGCAGGAAGGCCAGGCTGCCGTCGAAAAGCGCCAGCCCCGCGCCGCCGAGTATCATCCGCTTCAGGGCATCGCGCCTGCTGATTCCCCCCGTGCCGCGTTCGTCCGACATCTTCGCTCCCCGCCTTTCCCCCGGCTCAATGCCGGTAGAGAAACTCCGCGCTGTTGATCAATGACCACGCCAGGTCCGTTGCCGCCGTGCCCGAGCCCCTCTCCCAGTACTCTTCGGCAATGGCCTGCTCACCGGCCGTCGGGTATCTCGACAGCAGCAGCAGATAGGTCTCCCGGATCAGCTCCGCCCTGTTCCCCTCCGCATTTCTGGCGATCGCGCGCAGACGTGGGCTGCGGGCCACGCGGCGCTGCACGTCACTGGAGTTCAGCAGGTACAGCATCTGCGCGTCCGACGGCTGGAGGTTCCGCTCGGATTCGAGGCCCGTGTCCCGCGCGGGTCGCCCGAACATCTCCAGGAACGGGCTGGTGATGCTGCCATCCGACAGGGCGATGGTCCTCTGGCTCTCTGGCACGAAAGTGAAGGGTTCCGGGATCGGGCTCACGTAACTCTCCCCCGTGCCGCCAATCCAGTTGAGGGCATCCACCAGCACCTCAGCGCCCAGCCGCCGCACCGGGTAATACGCGAACAGCGCCACCGCGCGCGGGTTCTCGCTGCGCCGGATCGACGATTGCTGGTAGGTGCGCGAGTTCAGGATCAGCCGGTAGATGTGCTGCAGATTGAAGCCCGACGCGACCAGCTCCCGCTCCAGATACGCAAGAAGCCGGGGATTGGACGGCGGGTTGTCCGGGCGGATATCATCGGGCTCATGGATGATCCCCCGGCCCATGAGCCACGACCAG
>JAGPGE010000363.1 GCA_018056145.1 Armatimonadota bacterium | reverse complement strand
GGGAGATGTCGCCGCTGGAGCTGGCAACCGGCGGGTTCAGCCAGAGCTACGAGCTTCAGTACCAGCTCACTCCCGCGGATGGGTCGCTATTTCGCGCGGGCATCTACTACCGAGACGCAGAGAGCTTAATCGTTGACCTTGCCGACCCAGCCTGGGCCGCAGGAGAGGCAAGCACGGTGCTGGCGTCCGGCACGACCCGTGGCGCCGAAATCGAGTGGGAGAAATGGATCGGGCGCAACCTGAGCGCCGGCATCTGGGCGCGGTACACAGACAGCGAAAACGATGATGCAGGCGACCTGGAGATCCCGTATCAGCCCGAGATCGCGGGCCTTGTGCGGCTGGATTACATCGACGAGAACGGCTACCGCATCGGGGCCAACTGGACGTACATCAGCAAGCGTTACGCCGATCTGGCAAACACCATGGAGTTGGGCTCCTACGACTTCGTGAACCTGCGCGTGGCCCGGCAGCTCAATCTGCACACGGACGTCTTCGTGCACGTGGAGAACCTGCTGGACAGCGACCGGGCATTCTGGCTGAATTACCCGGCCCGGGGCAGGGACGTGCGCGCGGGCGTCGAATACCGATTCTAAGGGCTACCGGCCTGTTGAGAGGCGATGGAGTATGACATACCTGACGCGCTCTGCGTTGGCGCTGGCGGCGGTCACGCTTCTGGTTGTGCTTGGCGGCTGCTCCGGGGCGGGTCAGCCCGTCCAAGAGGTGACAGGGCAGTCCTACGAGTCACTGGCCACCGACCACCTGTCCGCGGTGGTGACCGTCCGCAGCTGGTTCAACATCCTGCATCAGAAACTGGGAGTCGGCGCCGTCCAGGGCGGCTGCTCGCATACCCAATTCGAGGAGGAACTGCCGGACGGTTCCATCCACCAGTGGGGAACGACCAGCGACTGCCTACAGTATGACTATGTGGTGCGCCCTGACGAATCTGGCTCCGGGACGCAGACCCGACCAGACGGCAACCAGGTGCAGATGCAGTGGACAGCACCCGTCTGGCAAGGGGACAAGGTCACCTACCACACTACGGAAACGCTCTGGACCGGTGGCACGCTCGAACACGACTTCAGCATCGATTTCTCGGTGCCGGCTTCGCTGCAGATCTGGGACGGCCACGCTGATTTGCCCAACACCCAGCGAATGCAGTTCCGAGTGGTCCGGTATCAGGAAGTCGATGACAAGCTCTGGGTGACGCTGCCCGACGGCGCCACGCTGTACGTGACCGTCCCAACCGCGCCTGTCCCTGGAACGCCGTACTGGCCCGTCTTCAGTTCAGGCGCTACTGGCGCCTACACAGGCCCATCGGGGCGGACGCGCGAATTCACAATCCTCGGGGACGACGCGAGCGAGAAGTGGCAGACATGGGTCTTCCAAGGGTCGGATGGAGCGTCAGGCTCATTCGACCTAGGAGCTGACTTTCTCGGCAGCGGCACACTGGCCGACGGCAGCCGGGTGATCGGAGCGCTGAACTGGCAGGCGGGGGCGCTGACCGGGATCCTGGACCTTGTAGCAGCAGACACCACCGAAGTTACTCCATCGGCTGCGGCGCGGGACTTCCAGATCGACCGCTGGATCACCAACATGGCTGCGATGGGCCCAGCGCCCATGTACTGAGCGAGACGTACCCAGAGCGTGCTGGTCGCCTGGGTACCGGCGACAGACTCCAGACCACACGAGAGCGAGGGAGGACAGATGGCGACAGTGAGTGGGACGCTGCTGAATGCCACACAGCCGAACAACCTTGACTTCTGTTCAGTGCCGAGCGGAACGGTGGTTGCATCAACAACCACAGACTCCCAGGGCCATTACTCCGTGACGCTTGCGTACGGCAAGTACACCATCAAGGTGAACGGAGGCCCGGCAGTCAGCCCTGCCGAACTGAGGGTCTACAAGCCATCTCACACGAACGTGGACATCGACGGAGGGACGTACACGAAGTAGGGGGCCATCGATCTTCGCGAGTGCGGCCGGTCTGGTAGTGTGGGCATGCGTGCGTCGGCGACATTGATGTCGCCGCGAACTATCGCGCGCAAGTGGGACTAAGAAGACCGATGCCACTGGTTTCCGGCTATCTGATGAACCCGTCAGGACCGTGCGTGGCAACCGGCGGTCACACAACCAGGTTCCACTCAGCCAGCGCTGTGAACTGCAGCTCGACCGTGATCGGGTCCACGCAGACTGATGTCTACGGCCACTACAGCATGTTGCTATACCGCGGGAAGTACCGGATCTCGGTGCTCAACCCCAACGGCCAACAGTGCTGCTTCGCCACTCCGGATCCCCTCAACGTGGGGACTTTCGCCCTGACCGTGAACATTTATGCGACGTGCGTCATCTGCCAGGGAAGCTCCAAGGCGATGAGAGCCTATCTGTATGACCCGGCGCGGCTGCCGGGGTCCGCGGAGGACATTCTGCGGATCGTCCGCGGCCTCGATCAAGCCAAGTACCACTGGGAGTTCATCGCCGGTTTCGGCTTCTGCGATGACGACGAGTCGTGTGAGAGGGAAGGCGTCGGCCTCACCATCTGGGACAAGGGCGATTTCGGCCCGCCCGAAGAACTCAGCGCCGCGCTTCTCCAGCCCGAAACCGGGGAAGGCGGATGCTGCTGTTGCGGCGAGTAGACCGTCAGTGACCGAACGCTCACAGGGCCCGGGAGACACGTCCGGGCTCTGTTCGTGTGCATCTCCCGGAGGTCCGTTCTCATGCTCCCCCTACTCGTCCACGCTGTCCTCGCATCCGTCCTCCGGGCCGCGCCGGTGACCCTCAACCCGGAGCCGCTCACAATCCCACAGGGCGAGTCGCGCCAGCTCACCTTCCAGGGAATGACCACCCAGGACACCACCATACTCCTGCAGATCACCGCCCGCATGGACGCGCCGTCCCTCAGCGGCTCCATGTTCTTCATGGACATCGCCGTCAACGGTAAGACAGTGCTGCCCTACAAGACCCGCACCGTGGGCCGACTGCAGAACCGCCCCCTCAACGCGCTGGTCACGCCTGACATCGTGTCCACGTGGTATGGCGTCGGAGGATGGCGAGTTCTCTACGCCCCCAACTTCGACCGCACACGTCTCGGGGCGTTCTACGAGGGTGACCCCTTCACCACCGTTCTGGACATCACTGATCTCATCGACCCCCTCGCCGACAACGTGGTCTCGATCCGCAATACCGCGAAACCGGATCCCGCCAAGCGGGTCAGCATGCCCTTTGACCTGGTCATCGAGACAGCCGTGATCGACACGAAGCCGGGGGCCAGCCCGATGCTCGCAGCAGCGGATGCCCGGGAGCACGTGATCAACCGGGGCGATCCCGCTGCCGGCCCTGCCCGGTACACGGGCAGCATTGACCCTGGCGGGGCGATTCGGTTGAGGGTGGGAGAGCGGGAACTGGTTTTCGACTCCGCATTCTCCTACCCCGACGCGGGGTTGAACCTGCTCTCGTCCGCGCGGGACCCGGAGGGATGCCAGCCGGACTGGCAGCCGCGAGTGGGAACGGTCCCGGATGCTCCCACCGTCACCGCCGCGGGGCCCGACTACACCCTTCTGCGTCAAGTCCGCTTCACCCCTCGGTGCGTGAAGGTCTCGGACCGCATCACGAGCCGTCACGATCGGGAGCCCATCGGCCTTATGGTGCGCCATTCACTGAGGCTCAGCGGCCTGCAAACCGAGGGCATCCGTCTTGCCGGCAATGCGGACCCGGCCGTGAACGACTACTACGCGCCGGCCAACCCCAGCGTGCATGTGCGCTTCGCCGACCTCGGCATTGGCATGATCTGCGAGGACCGCGTTTTCCGAAATCAGGCGCGGCTTTTCGTGGAACCCGATGGCCCCTTCGCCGGGCTGCGTACTGACATGCTCTGCCTCCAGCCGGGCCGCCCGGTGACGCTCGAGTGGGCGATCTACCCCGTGGCCGGGCCGGATTACTATGACTTCATCAACCTCGTGCGCGAGGACTGGGGCTCCAACTACACTGTGGAGGGAGCCTGGTGCTTCTTCAGCCCGGACACGATCATCGACGTCCCTGCCGAAGACCTGAAGCGGAACCTGGACCGTCTCGGCATCAACTTCGCGTGTTCCTGGGGAGGCTGGGTGGACCCGAAGGCAGACCGCAAGCGCATCGGGTTTGGCTCGGAAGTCCTGTCAGACTATTGGGCCGACTACCGGGAGCGCCTGCGGCTCGCCACCGCGAAGCTTCATGAAGCCCGCCCGGGGATCAAGGTGCTCATCTACTATGACTCTCAGCGCGACACTCACGCCGACGCCACCACGCGCTACCCGGACAGCCTGCTCACCAATGCGGCCGGGGTACACCATTCCACGGAATGGGGCGGAATGTACTCTTTGACCTGGTCGATGGTAGCCACGCTGGGCAACAAGTTCGGCTTCGACATGCTGGACGTGGTGGACGAATACGCCCGGCAGATCGGGGCCGACGGGCTCTACTGGGACGAGATGGAGAATGTGTCCTACGGCTACCCATACATCACCTATGCAATCCCCGACGGGGTCTCCTGCCTGGTGGACCCTAAGACATACACCATACAGCGGGAGATCGGCGTGACCACGATCCTCGGCGAGACTCATCGTATCGCAGTCATCGACCGGGTGCGCAAACTCGGTGGGACGCTGATGGGCAACGGGCCCACGACCACGAAAGACCTGCTTGCGAAGCAGGTCCAGCGCATGGTTGAGATCCAGCACAACGATTTCTGGGCTTACGAGGGGAACCTGGACACCCCGCTCGGGTATGCCAGCAGCAGAATGGATTTCGGCAACGTCACCCGCGCTCTGAAGATGGCGACGCTGCTTGTGGGCACGCGCCTGGATTATCCGTACGAGATCTCGCGCTACCTGTTCCCTTTTACGCCCATGGAGTTGCACCACGGTTATCTGAAGGGCCGGGAGCGCATCATCACACTGCACTCGGGGCGGTACGGCTGGCCGGAGGCGCCATCGGCTGGAACGCTGCGCATCTTCGCCGCGGACGGGTCCCTGCGTGAGATCGCTGAGGTCAGGCCGGATGATGACGGCCGGGTGCCTGTCGAGGTTGTGGAGGGCGAGGTAGCGGTGCTCGAAAGATCCTCAGGCGGGTGATGACCGGCCTACAAGACTCCGCCGGTGGTGGTGCAGGTCAACTCACCATGCTTTACGCCGCGCAGGCTGATGAGCCTCTGCCCCAGTTCCCTGACCTGGTCCGCCGGACCGGCCAGAACAACCACTTCCAGGCAGTTGTGGTGGTCGAGGTGCACATGGCTTGAGCAGAGCACCAATTCATGTGCATCGTGCTGCACGCTTGTGAGCTTGCTGTCCAGTTCCCGCGCGTGGTGGTCATAGACGAGCGTGACCGTTCCCACAACCCGGGCATCCCCGTCCGCCCACTCCTGCTTGACCAGGTAATCCCGAATCATGTCTCTGATGGCCTCGGATCGGCTGGTGTAGCCTGCGCGCTCGATCTGGGTGTCGAACTGCTTGAGCAGGTCTCCGTCCATGGAAACACCGAAACGCTCGAGAGACATGACGCGCTCCTCCTGGCATGGCGATGAGGATCGTTTCGCCATCGGCGAGCGCAGACCTTCAGGAGATGTCAGCGGTATCTTGCTCCCAAGAACTGGGTGAAGGGCCTTGACAGATTAGCGTTCCCAACTATAATTGCAGGCTGGCACTCATCAGTGGAGAGTGCTAACAAATAGGGGGTCGAGACGCGCCAAAACCGACAGAGGCCCGGCGCGGAGGCCTTCCCTGACTCTACTACTATCAAGGTGGTGTAGTCTCTATGCTCAAACCCTTGGGTGATCGCGTCCTCGTCGAGCCCCTCGAGGCCGAAGAGAAGAGCGCAGGTGGCATCTATCTGCCCGAAGCCGCTCAGGAAGCCCCCCGTGAGGGCAAAGTTCTCGCCGTTGGCCCCGGCCGCATCCTCGACGACGGCACCCGCGCTCCCATGAGCGTCGCTGTCGGCGACATCGTCGTCTACACTCGCTACGGCGGCAACGAAGTCCGCGTCGGGGACAAGGACTATCTGCTGGTGGACGAAGGCTCTCTCTTGGCCGTCAAGGCCTAAGCAGCGCAATCGAGAACAGCGCTCCCCAATCCGGGAGCTTACCCAGTTTCAGGAGGTCGGTCAGGAATGGCTGCCAAGATGCTTTCCTTCGACGAAGACGCCCGCCGCGCGTTGGAGCGGGGCGTTGACAAGGTTGCGAACGCGGTCAAGGTCACCCTCGGACCCAAGGGCCGCAACGTCATGCTCGAGAAGAAGTGGGGCGCACCCACGATCACCAAGGACGGCGTCACCGTCGCCAAGGAAGTCGAGCTTGAGGACCAATAC
>JAGPGE010000362.1 GCA_018056145.1 Armatimonadota bacterium | reverse complement strand
CCCACGACGCCGCTCGCGAACTTGAGGTTGATGGAGGCGTTCGACCAGCAAGTCCGGCCTTCGGAGCGCTTCAGGAAGGCATGAACAAACCGCACGTCGCCGCAGAGCACCCGGAGGACGTCAATGCTGTGGGGGTGCAGGGCGCGCAGGTGGAACCATTCGTCATCCCGGGCATTTGCGATCCACAGGCACTTATTGACGAAGTTGACCTCACCCAGCCGGCCCTCGTCGATCCACTGTCTCGCCCGCACGCAAGCCGGCGCGAAACGATAGTTGAGGTTGATCCCAAAGCACAGGCCGCGGTCGGCAGCCTTCGCAACCATCCGCCGCGCGAACTCGATATTGTTGCTGATGGGCTTCTCGCACAGCACGTGGCAGCCGGCTTCGAGCCCCGCCATCACGGGAGCGTAGTGATCGCCGCCGTTCTCCTTACCGCCTGTGCACACGTCAACAATGTCAAGATCTTCGTTGTCCAGCATCTGGTGCATGTTGTGGTAAGCGCGCACACCGAGCCGGTGCGCCGCATGATCGGCGCGCTCCGGGATGATATCGCAGACCGCGACGACGCGGGCGTGGGGGCTGGACTGGTAGCAGTCGGCGTGCAGGTTGCCGATCTGCCGAACGCCGATGATTCCGACTTTGAGCATGGTTGGGGCTCCGTTGTGGCGCTGTCAGATGGATTGATGATCAGGTCCGCGCCCCCTACTCCGGCACGTCCACGGCTTGTCCGGTCTGGTGGCTCCTGATAGCCGCCTCGATCACCTCCTGTGCCTGCAGGCCGTCGTAGCCCGAGGCCTCGATGGCGTCGGGACAGTCGCCATTGGCGACCTGCTCCATGAAGCGGTGGATACGCGCGGTGAAGGTGTCATTGAAGTCCTTCACACCGCCGAAAATCGAGTTGTGGATGTGGGTGACCTCGTCAGAATCGTGGGGGTAGAACCACAGGTCCACGTAGACGTTCTCCAGCACCAGGCGTCCTTTTGTGCCTGCGAGTTCGGTGCGCTCGATGGGGTGCTGGTAGCACATGTCATACGATCCGGTGAGGTTGCCGATGACGCCATTGCGGAACCGCATGCCCACCTGACAGTTGGACCAGCACTGGCGGTCGCCCGACTTCTTAAGGTACGCGTGCACTTGGGCCACATTGCCGCACAGGAAGCGCATAACGTCCACGGAATGGGGATGCAGGGCGCGCATGTGGATGAACTCGGTGGCATCCGGGCCGCCAATCCAAAGCGCCTTGTTCAGGAAGTTCAGCTCACCCAGCCGGCCCTCGTCCACCCACTGCTTCGCCTTGCGGGCCAGGGGCGTGAAGCGGTAATTGAGGTTGATGCCGAAGGGGACCTTCGCTTCCTTCGCCGCCGCCACCATCTCCCGCGCCTGTCCGATATCATTGCTGATCGGCTTCTCGCACAAGACCGCCTTGCCCGCGGCGATTGCGGTCATGACCGGGCCATGATGGGCGCTGCCTTTCTCGTGCCCGCCCGTGCAGACATCGATTACGTCCAGTTCCTCTTCCGCGAGCATGGCGTCCAGGTCGTAGTAGGCCTTCACGCCATACTTGGACGCGCCGGCGTCTGCGAGGTCCCTGTCCATGTCGCAGACGGCAACAAGCTGGGCGTGCGGGCTGGTGACATGACAGTCCGCATGCTGGTTCCCGATAGGCTTCATTCCAACGATCGCGGTCTTGAGCATGGGCTCGTCAACTCCCGGGGAGAGCACGGTCGCCGGACAGGCTCTGTGTTGCCCGGCGCCGGAATCATGCCTGGAGGGGCCTGCCGGGCCCGCAGGCTGCGCACGGGTGGCAGGATACATGTTCGGGCGTCCGGAGGCAAGGGAGAGCGGCGGCATTCCCAGGTGGCGGGTGTGCCCGGCGACCTTGGGCAGTCGCTTTCACAGCACGGGCTCGTTACACTGCCCAACACCGCCGTGGGGCCCGGTGTCCTGGACGGCGGACACACCCCACAGCTGGTGGCGAGAGCGTTCCACCTGCTTCGGGACGTTTCCACGCCGGCAGCTACGCCTGGGGCAGGGCCGCCATGAGGATGGTGGCGACAGTGAAGTAGATCAGCAGGGCGAAAGAGTCGTTAAGAGTGGTGACTAGCGGACCGGATGCGAGAGCCGGATCAACGCCGATGCGCTGGAACGCGAAGGGGATGAGGGTACCGATAAGGGTGGCCCAAATGATGGCCAGCGCCAGGGCGCTCGCGACCACGACGCCCAGCCACCAGTGGCCCATGAGCAGGACGCCAATGAGCCCCGCGATCAGCCCGCACGTGGCTCCCAGGAGGCTGGCGGTTAGTATCTCGCGCAGGATCAGCCGGCGCAGGGCCTTGCGATCCACCAGGCCCAGGGCGATGCCGCGAACCACGATGGTGGCCGACTGAAGGCCGCTGTTGCCACTCATGGCCGCGATGACAGGGATGAAGACCGCCAGGCCGATGACGTTCTCCAGCGAGAATGAGAAGTGCTTGATGACTAGGGCCGATGCGAAAGTGCCCAGGAGACAGACAGTGAGCCACGGCAGGCGCAGTTTGGCGACCTTGAAGCTGGACTCGGTGAGAAGCGTTTCCGAACTGGTCCCCGCGAACTGGGAAATGTCTTCGCTGTGCTCAACCTGGATGGCGTCGATGACGTCGTCAACGGTGACTACACCGAGCAGGCGGTGCTCGTCGTCCACCACCGGCACGCCCATAAGGTCGTACTTGTCAACGATCTGGACGACCTCTTCACGATCGGCCTCGGGATGCACGGACACCACGTCGCGGACCATGATCTCGCTCAGGATGGCTTCGGGCGGAGCCGTGAGGAGTTCGGGCATGCTGATGACGCCGGTGAGGCGGCGATCATCATCGATGATGTAGACGTAGTTGAGCGTGTCCGTGGAGATCCGCTGCGTGCGCAGGTGCTGGATGACGTCCTGCGCGCTCAGGTCCTCAGGCGCCATGAGCACCTCGGAGTTCATGAGACCGCCGGCGGTGTCCTTCTCGAACCGCATCAGCTCCTTCAACTCGGCGGCTTCTTCATCGGGAATGCGTTCAAGGACCCGGTGACGGCGTTCGTCGTCCAGGAGGTTGACCACATTGGAGCCCACGTCAGGGGGCATGGCGTCGATGATCTCGGCCAGTTCCGCGTCCGGGATGGCTTCGGCCAGGTCCGCGCCGATCTCCTCGTCCACTTCCTCGAGAACGATCCCGGCCTCATCGGCGTCAAGCAGTGCGAAGACCGCTTCACGCTCGTCGGCCTCAAGCTCCCGCATGGCGAAAGCGATGTCCATGGGGTGGTACCCGCTAATGAGCCCCTCCAGCGCGCCCCGCACGTTGGAGCTTGTGGCAGCACGAATCGCCGCGGCCACCTGTTCGGGGCTGCGGGCTTTCATCTGCTCATAGGCGTCGCGCGGATTGCTGGCGTCTCTCATTGGAGCAGAGCCGTTCCTGGTGCGGGATCGGAAGCAGCAAAGGGGCCGACCGTGCTGTCCGGCCCAGGCGTGGCGGGCACGAAGGGGTAGACGTGACAGGATTACCCAATTGGGGTGGGCCTGTCAAGCGATGATTAGCGCCGGAGCGTTCACCAGCGCTCGCGGTGGACGGCGGACATTGGGCCGGGTCCCTTGGGAGACGGTTGGTCCGCCGGGTAGCCCAGGCTCACGAGGGCAAGGACACGGATGGATTCGGGTATCCCGAGGACCTCCCGCACCACCTCCTCCCTCTGCATACCCGTGGCTTCGCTGCCGCGGATGCCGATCCAACAGGTGCCCAGACCGTGGCTGACCGCCTCGATCATGGCGTTCTCAACCGCGGCGCAGCAGTCCTCGATCCACCAGTGCTCGGATTTCGCCGGATCGCCGCAGAAGGCCAGAACCACCGGGGATTCGGCGCAGAATGCGGCCCACTGGTGGACCTTGCCCAGCTTCTCGCGAGCTGTGGGGTCCGTCACGACGACGATGTGCCAGGGGCGCGCATTGTTCGCGGTCGGTGCATGCATGGCGGCGCGCAGGATCTCCTGCAAGGCATCCGCGGGCACCGGGTCCGGCTTGTAGCGGCGTACACTGGCGCGTTCCCAAATCTCCTTCAGCACGGTCAATCCCTCCCTGTCAGCGTCTCCAGTCTCTTGATCGCGGCAGCAGCGGCATTGCCGCCCATGGCCTTGAGGTCCGACACAACATCCTCCACGAACTGCTTGATCTTGTCGGTCGGAATGCGGGCGATCACCTTGCCCAGGTCGATAGTCCGAGCCTGCAGAGCAAGCTGCCCGGCCAGTGCGCGCAGCTCCTGGGGCCCGGCGGCAGGGATGCGTTCCCGCAGCAGCGGAAGCAGTTCGCCAGGTTTGAGCGTCCGCGCCAGCGAACTGACCAGCATCCGCCGGACGCGGTCACTCTTCTCGCGCTTCCACAGGTTCATCAGCGGCTGGGCGATGCGCGGGTCCTTGATCTGCCCGAGCACGCGGACCAGGCGGGTCCGGAACTCCTCGTCGCTGCTCCCGAGGCGTTCGATGATCGCCGGTACGGCGGCGGCGCCGATCTTCACCAGGGCCTTCTCGGCATTGCTCTTCCCCTGCTCGTTGGCCGCGGGGGCGCCGGGCGCCTGCCCCGAGATGAAACAGACCAGGGGCACCGCACCCATCTGGCCGAGCTTCACGAACCCGTCGATGCCCTGCTGAGCCACATCCTGGTCGGCGTTCATCATCATCTTCATCAGGTCGCAGGGCTTCAGCGGCTGCGCGGTGGCAACGCAGCAGACAAGGGCCAGGCCGAGCGCGGCGATGTACAGACGGTTCAGCTTCTGCATTGTGTTTTCTCCAGTGGCGCTCAAGCCAAGGGCTGCCACAGTTCCAGCGGCAGTCCGTCCGGGTCTTCGAAGAAGAAGATCCGGGAGTCCAGCGCCGTATCAAAGGGTTCCAGGCGAATGGTTACGCCGGCTGCTTTCAGGCGCTCGTAGGCGCCGAGGGCGTCATCGGTCTGCAGGCACAGGTGCTTGTAGCCTGCCTGCTTCGCCGGCGGCTCCACATAAGGTTCGACGCCTTCGTCCTGCAATAGTTCAACGCAGACCCCTTCGAGTTCCACGAAGACGATTGTCCGGCCGCGGTCCGGGAAGTGGTACTCGCCGGTCTTCTTGAACCCGAGCAGGTCGCAGTAGAAACGTTCGGATCGGGCTGCGTCGGAAACTTCGATGGCGATGTGGTGGAAATGTCTGGGCACGGTTAGTCTCCTTGGATCTCCTTCATGGCCTCTTCGATCTCCGCGGCGTACTTGTCGAGCCATCGGGCTTTTGCGGCCCCGGCGCGCTCGAGCCAGTGCTGGGGGACCAGGGACCTGGCACGCTCTCTCAGTCTGGCGATTTCCGCCATAAGCAGGTCGGTGTGCTCGCGCAGTTGCGCCTTGCCGACATGGCCGCCATCGGGGGCAACGGGCGCGGGAATCGGCTTGCCGATGCAGACGTAAATCGGGCAGCGGTGAAGCCCGCCGCTGAAGCGGGGCATGACGATATCCGTCCCCCACAGGCCCACCGGGATAATGGGCGCCCCGGTGCGCGACGAAATGAGGGACGGTCCCGGCTTGCCCGGCAGCATCTCGCCCGAGGGACTGCGGGTGCCTTCGGGAAAGATGACCACGAGCTCGCCGGCTTCCAAGAGTCGTGTGGCGATGCGGATTGCCTGTCTGCCGCCTTCGTCTCTGTCCACCGGGTACGCGTACGAGGCCCTGATGAACGGTCCCAGGATGGGGATCTGGAACAATGAGCGTTTCGCCATGAAGCAGCAGCGCCGCCCAACGACAGGCCCCATCAGGGGCGGGTCCAGGTATGACAAGTGGTTCGGGCAGATGAGTGCCGGCCCGGTGGTTGGCACGTTTCGGCGGCCCGTTGTCCACACGCCGCCCGTCAAGCCCAACAGGGTGGGGAGCAGGTAGTCGACGATGAACCGGTAGTGGGGCCGGTCCTTGGCCTGCGGCAGGCGGATATCCTGCTCCATGGGCTCAGATGGCCTCCTCGGCGGTCCGGACGATGCGCACCAGTTCGGCGATCACCTGGTCCTTGGTCATGTTGTCACTCACGATCTCGATGGCGTCGTCAGCCTTCTTCAGCGGCGCCACCGCGCGGGTGCTGTCCCGGTGGTCGCGCTCACGGATGTCGGCGAGGATCTGGTCGAAAGGCTGCGCGATGCCCATCTCGACAAGCTGATGCTCCCTGCGCCGGGCTCGCTCCTGGTCAGTCGCGGTGAGGAAGACCTTCACCTGTGCGCCCGGGAGGACTACGGTGCCGATATCACGGCCTTCCATGACCGTACCGCCCTGACCGGCCATGCGTCGCTGGGCCGCCACTAGATGCTCGCGCACCGCCGGGATCGCGGA
>JAGPGE010000361.1 GCA_018056145.1 Armatimonadota bacterium | reverse complement strand
TCGCAGTGGTCTGCAACGGTAACATGGGGGGCATGCCGGAACGCAGCCCCGAGGAACGGGCCGCGGTCCGGGAGAAGGAAGTGCGTTCGGCCGCGCAGATCATCGGGTGCGAACTGGCGCTCATGGGCATCGGCGATGACGAGATGATGGAGCGGTATACCAGCGACTACTCGCGGCTGGAACAGGAGGTGCGCGAAGTGATCCGGTGCGTGGACCCGCACCTGCTGATCGTCCCGCATCCGCAGGACTACCACCAGCACCACCGCGCGGTCTGCGAGCTTGCGCTCAATGCATCGGCGAACGCGGGCAATCCGAGCATTCAGGGAAAGTACCCTCCCGCCTCTCGGGTGCCAGCGACGCTGTTCATGCAGCCTCTCCCGCCCACATTGTTCGAGCCCCATATCTACGCGGATGTCTCGGGCACATTCGAGCGGAAAATCCAGGCCCTGCGCTGTCACGCAAGCCAGTACGTCTTCCTTCAGGGCCACCACCGCACCAACCTGGAGACCCTGGTCACTTCCGCGTGCACTCTCCACGGAGCGGCGTGCGCTGTGGGCTACGCGGAGGCTTTCGCGCTGTGCAACCGACTGAACCGCCCGACCACTATCCAGGAGCTGGCGGAGTTCTTCCCGCCGCCCAAGTGAGGAACGAGCATGAAAGGCGTTGTCTTCCTGGGCAACCGACAGCTTGAGGTGCGCGACTTCCCGGTGCCCGAACCCGGGCACGGTGAGGTGCTCATCAAGATCATCGCTAGCGGAATCTGCGGGTCGGATCTCCACGTCTACCGGGGCGTCCACGTACCCGGTCAGATCGCGGGACATGAGCCGGCCGGGATCGTGGTTGCAGTCGGGCCCGGGGTGTGCCGGGTGCGGGTGGGCGACCGGGTGAGCGTTCATCACCACGAGGGCTGCGGGGTCTGCCAGCATTGCGCACGGGGCGAGACGGTGGCCTGCTCGACCCATCACCTGTGTTACGGGGTGAACCGCCCGGGGTCTTTCGCGGAGTACATGGCGGCGGCGGAAGCGAACTGCATCCCGATCCCCGAAAGCGCATCGTGTGAGGACGGGGCTTTCATGGCCTGCGTGGGCGCAACGGCATACGCGGCTCTACGGCGGCTCGAGGTCACCCCCCACGAGAGTCTGGCCGTGTTCGGCCTGGGCCCGGTGGGGCTCAGTTGCGTGGTAGTGGGCAAGGCGATGGGGCTGCGGGTGATCGGCAGCGACGTCTCGCCTGCCCGGTTGGAGATCGCGCGGGCCTGCGGAGCGGACAGCGTTGTGGACGCGCGCAGTGAAGACCCGGTGGACGCGATTCGCCAGTTCAGCACGATCACCGGATATCCATGGCAGGACGGCATCGACTACGTGATCGAGACTTCGGGCAGCACGGCGGCGCGGGAATGCATGCTGCCGAGCATCAAGCGCGGCGGGAGGATCGCCATCGTCGGGGTGGGATCCACGGAGAAGGTCATCAACCCCAGCGACATCCACGGCAAAGCCGCGACCGTGATCGGCTCCGTGGTGTTCCCGCTGGGCTGGAGTTGGGACTTCTCACGGTTCATCGCCGCGAGCGGCCTGAGCTTCGAGCCCGCGGTCACGCACCGATTCAGCCTCGACCAGGCCGAGGAGGCCCTGCGCGTGGCGGATGAGGGTCTGGGCGGGAAGGTGATCTTCGCGCCCCACGGGGTGTAAAGCAGTGAGCCGCCGACCGTTACACCAGCGCTAACTCAAGGACCTGCTCCACGTGTTCCACGAACACGAACTGCAGGTCCTCGCGCACTTCGGCAGGCACTTCGTCGAAGTCCTCGAGATCCTTGCGGTTCTCCTCGGGCAGCGCCACGGTCTTGACGCCTGCGCGGTGCGCGGCCAGGACCTTCTCCCGGACGCCGCCGATGGGCAGAGCCCGGCCGTGGAGGGTGATCTCACCCGTCATGGCCACGTCGCAGCGCACCGGCTTGCCCTGCAGGGCCGACATTAGCGCCGTGCAAATGGCCAGACCCGCGCTGGGTCCCTCCTTCGGCACTGCACCCTCGGGCACATGGACGTGAATGTCGTGCTTCGTGAAGTAGTCGTCGGGCAGACCAAGCTCGACGCTTCGCGTGCGCGCGTATCCCACTGCCGTCTGCCCAGACTCCTTCATCACCGTTCCCAGTTGGCCCGTGAGAACCAGGGCGCCGTTGCCCGGCACGACGCAGACCTCGATACTGATGATGTCGCCGCCGTGCGGCGTGTAGGAGAGCCCGGTGGCGATGCCGATGCGGTGTTCGGTGCCGCAACGGTCGCCCCGGTGCATCTCGGGCCCCAGCATCTCGCGTATCCGCGCGGGGTCGGCGGTGATGGATGGGTTCTCGCCGGCGGCCACGAGGCGCGCGGTCTTCCGGCACACCGCGGCGATCTGGCGCTCGAGGTTGCGGACTCCCGCCTCCCGGGTGTAGCTGTTGATGAGCGTGCGCAGGCCGGATACCGGAAAGCGCAGATGGCTGCCCTTGATGCCGTGCTCCTTACGCTGCTTCTTCACCAGGAAATGGCGGGCGATCTCGAGCTTTTCGTTCTCGGTATAGCCCGGGAACTCGATGACTTCCATGCGGTCGCGGAGGGCCGGGGGAATGGGCTCCAGCAAGTTCCCGGTGGCGATGAACATGATGTTCGACAGGTCATAGGCGACCTCGAGGTAATGGTCGCGGAACGACCCGTTCTGCTCGGGGTCAAGGACTTCGAGGAGCGCGGAACTCGGGTCGCCCCGGAAGTCCGCGCCGACCTTGTCGATTTCGTCGATCATGAAGACGGGGTTGTTGCTGCGTACCCGGCGCAGGGCCTGGATGATCTTGCCCGGCAGAGCGCCGACATAGGTGCGCCGGTGGCCCCGGATCTCGGCCTCGTCATGCACACCGCCGAGAGATACGCGGACGAACTCGCGCCCCATGGACCGCGCGATGGACCGTCCGATGGAGGTCTTCCCCACTCCCGGTGGACCCATGAAGCAAAGGATCGGCCCGCGAACGTGCTGCACGAGAGACCGGACTGCGAGGAACTCCAGCACCCTCTCCTTGACTTTCGTCAGGCCGTAGTGGTCCTGGTCGAGGATCGACTGGGCGCGTCTGACGTCGATCTCATCCACGGTCTGTGCTGACCAGGGCAGCTCAAGCAGCCAGTCCAGGTAAGTGCGGATCACCGAGACCTCAGGGGATGCGGGTGGCATCTGCTCCAGCCGGTCAAGCTCCTCGAGGGCCTTCTCCATGGCTTCTTCAGGAAGCTCGGAGGCCGCGAGGCGTTCCCGGTACTCCTCGGTGTCGTTGTACCCACCGCCGGTCTCGCCGAGTTCGTCCTGAATGGCGCGCATCTGCTCACGCAGATAGTGTTCGCGCTGGCTGTCTTCCATCTCCGTGCGCACCCGCGCGTGCAGGTCACGTTCCAGGCGCAGGATGGATAGCTCGGTGGCGAGGATGAGCTGGACGAGGTCGAGGCGCGCGGAGACATCGAAGGTGCCCAGCACCTCCTGCTTCGCGGTGGTGTCCGTGTTAAGATACGCGACGATGGTATCTGCAAGCCTACCGGGCTCATCCACGTTCATCGCCATGACGAGAGCTTCGGGCGGGATGCTCGCGCTGAGTTCCGTGGCCTCCTCGAAGGCGGACACAAGGCTGCGCATCTTCGCCTCGGTCTCAATGCTCGGGCTTGACGACTCGGTCACGGCGTGCGCTCTGGCGCGCAGGAACCTGCCGGCCCAGCGGACCTTGTCCACCTGCATCCGTTGAAGGCCCTCGAGCACCACGCGCAGAGTGCCGTCCGGCAGTTCGAGGACCTGCACGGCGCGGGCGAGGGTGCCCACGGAGTACAGGTCTTCGGGGCCCGGATCCTCAAGTTCAGGATCAAGCTGGGTCAAGGCAAGCACGGGTTCGCCGGTCTCGCGCGCAGCCTGAATCGCGCGAATGGTCATGTCCCGCGCGGCGCCCAAGGGCAGCACCAGGCCCGGAAAGACGACGACATCCCGCACCGGGAGCACGATGTACCCGGCGTCGGAATCGCGCCGCCTCCGAGTTCGTCTCATGGGTTCGTCACTGCGTCGGCTCATTGTGTGGCCCAGCCACCCTGATGTCGAAACACCGAATGGCGGAGAACGCCAAACCGGTGCGGTTAGCATTGCGCCCGCTGAAATCAGCGGGCGGTGTTGCATGTCCCGGCGCCTGCGGTGGAGGTCAGGCGGACTTCTGCTCGCCCTCGGCGCGCCGCACCAGTATGGGGAGCTTGCCCTCTTCCACGCACTCCCGGGTGATCCTGCACGCGCCAACGTTTCGCTCGGAAGGTACGTCATACATCACATCGAGCATGATCTTCTCGATGATGCTGCGCAAGGCGCGCGCCCCGGTCTTGCGCTGGTGGGCCTGTTCGGCGATCGCGTCGAGAGCGGCGTCGTCGAACTGGAGCTCCACATCGTCCAGCATGCGCAGCATCTTGCCGTACTGGCGCACCAGAGCGTTGCGCGGCTCGACGAGGATCCGCCGCAGCGACTCCACGCTGTGTGACTGGAGGGTCGCGAGAACCGGGAGCCTGCCGACGAACTCGGGGATCATGCCGAACTGGATGAGGTCCTGCGGCATGACCTGCGCCAGCAAGTCATCGTCTTCCTGCTCGGTCGGTACGTGCGCGGCGGCCTGAAAGCCCATGCTGCGGTTGTGGGTCCGGGCGCGGATGATGTCCACGAGCCCGTCGAACACGCCGCCGCAGATGAACATGATCTTGCTGGTGTTGACCTGGATGTACTCCTGCTGAGGGTGCTTGCGGCCGCCCTGCGGAGGTACGTTGGCGACGGTGCCTTCCAGGATCTTCAGCAGCGCCTGCTGGACGCCCTCGCCGGAGACGTCCCGGGTGATCGAAGGGTTGTCGCCCTTCGACGCGATCTTGTCGATCTCGTCGATGTAGATGATCCCGCGCTCGGCCTTCTCGATATCGTGGTCAGCTGCGATCACCAGTTGCAGCAGGATATTCTCGACATCCTCACCGACATAGCCGGCTTCTGTCACGCTGGTTGCGTCCGCGATGGTGAAGGGGACGTCCAGCATCTGCGCGAGAGTACGGGCGATGAGGGTCTTGCCTGAACCCGTTGGGCCCATGAGCAGAATGTTGGTCTTGTCCAGTTCCACGTCATCGTCGCCCAGGTCGGTGAGCATCGCGCGCTTGTAGTGGTTGTAGACGGCCACGGACAGCACGCGCTTCGCCTGCTCCTGACCCACCACGTACTGGTCGAGGTACTCCTTGATTGCCCTGGGGACCGGGACCTGGTCGGCGTCGGCGCCCTCGTGCAGCGATTGCTGCGCCTTGCTCCGCAGAATCTGGTTGCACAGGCCCACGCAGTCGGCGCAGATGTAGACGCCCGGCCCGGCGATGAGCTGTTTGACCTCGGTCGGGCGTTCACGTCCGCAGAAGCTGCAGCGCAGACGCCGATCGTTCCCGTCTCCGGCTGCGTTCATCCGGATCTGTCTCCCGTTCATTCGGTGCTGGACTGCACGGGTATGCTGGCTCTTCGCCCCCGCCTGTCTTGCCCTATTCGGTCGCCGTCGGCTGCTTTTGCGCCACGTGGTCCACAACGCCGTACGCCATGGCTTCGTTGGCGGTCATGTACTTGTCGCGGTCAGTGTCGCGCTCGATGGTCTCCAGCGGCTGGCCGGTATGCTTTGCGAGTATCTCGTTGAGCCAGCGGCGTACGCGGATGATCTCCTCGGCCTGGATCTGGATGTCCGTGGCCTGTCCCTGGAAGCCACCCAGCGGCTGGTGGATCAGCACACGGGAGTACGGCAGGGCATAGCGGTGGCCCGGCTCGCCCGCAGCCAGCAGAACAGCGGCCATGCTGGCGGCCTGCCCGATGCACCAGGTGTGCACCTGCGGCGAGATGTACTGCATGGTGTCATAGATCGCCAGGCCGGCGGTGATCAG
Source organism: Armatimonadota bacterium (assembly GCA_018056145.1). GTDB lineage: Bacteria > Armatimonadota > Zipacnadia > Zipacnadales > JABUFB01 > JABUFB01. Next base: position 444 of record JAGPGE010000361.1, on the reverse strand, counting down.
GCCGCCGGGGGAGTTGATGTACATCGAAATCGGCTCGGTCGGGTCGTCGCCCTGCAGGTAAAGAAGCTGGGCCACGATCAGGCTCGCGATCTGGTCGTCGATCGGCGTGCCAATGAAGACGATGCGCTCGCGCAACAGCCGCGAGTAGATGTCATACGCGCGCTCACCGCGAGCGGTCTGTTCGATGACGGTTGGTGGGAACAGCATTCCAGCCTCACGCCTCCTCTTGCGGGGCCTCGGCCTCCGCGTCAGGTGCGGTCTCTTCAGCGACCTCGGCCACTGGCTGCGCGGCAGCCTCTTCCGCGGCCTCGGGCTCTTCCTCGGCGGCCTCTTCTGGCGCCGGCAGCGTCAGCAGTTCCTCGCGCATAGCAGCGTACTCTTCAGCGGTGACTTCGCGCACGGTCGCGGCGCCGATGAAGGAGTCGAATACCGCGCGGCGCTGGA
>JAGPGE010000360.1 GCA_018056145.1 Armatimonadota bacterium | reverse complement strand
GTTCCGCTCGGACTGGGGCGCGACGGCGTTCGCCACGATGGCGACGGTGATCGAGACGGCGGCGAAACGAGGCGAAGACGCGCTGTCGGTCCTCACGCGACTGCTCACCCCGGACGCTCCCCTGCTGCCCCTCCCTCAGCCCCCGTAGGCGGAAGGTGAGTAGTTACGATTTCGTGAAGGCATCTGGGACCGCGCGGATGTGGTACAATAGAACAAGCGTTGACGAAACTCCCAAGGAGCCCCACCATGACCCACAAGGAGCGCGTCATCGCATCGTTCAGGCACCAGCAGCCCGACCGCACCCCGTATGTCATCGGGTTCACACAGAAATCCCTCGCGGCCATGGAGCGGCATTTCGGGGGCCGGGATTTCCTCAGCCTCATCGACAATAGCGTCTACGGAGTGGCCGCAAAGCCCGGGCCGAAGGACCACTGGATCGACGAGAACACCTGGCAGGACGAGTTCGGCGTGCAGTGGGACCGCAGCATCGACCGGGATATCGGCAATGTCTGCAATTGTGTCCTGCCCGAGCGGGACCTGAGCAAGCTGGAGCTGCCCGACCCGCATGATCCCGCGAAGTTCGAGGGATTTGCGGAAGCCTGTGAAGCAGGCAAGGACCGGTTCGTGCAGTTCGGCATAGGTTTCTCACTGTTCGAACGCGCGTGGACCATGCGCGGGATGGACACGCTGTTCATGGATATGATCGAGGCGCCCGGTTTCGTTCACGAACTGCTGGATGCCATCTGCGACTACAACGTGGCGCTGGTGGAGCAGGCGGTGAAGTACGAGATCGACGCGGTGCATTTCGGTGACGACTGGGGCTCCCAACGCGGCCTGCTCATGGGGCCGAAGCTCTGGGAGGAGTTCCTGAAGCCCCGGCTTGCCCGGCAGTACGGTGCGGCCAAGGCAGCCGGAAAGTTCGTGACGATCCATTCCTGCGGTATGGTGCAGGAAGTCTTCCCGCAGCTCATTGAGATCGGCCTGGACTGCTTCAACCCCTTCCAGCCCGAGGTCATGGACCCGTACGAGATGAAGCGCCTGTACGGCGACCGCCTCAGCTTCTGGGGCGGCGTCAGCACCCAGAAGCTCCTGCCCTACGGAACGGTGGACGAGGTGCGCGCGGAAGTCCGGCGGCTCATTGCGGAAGTGGGCAGGGACGGCGGGTATATCTGCGCTCCGGCGCACGGCATCCCCGGGGATGCGAAACCCGAGAACATCATGGCGATGATCGAGACTGTGAACGAGTGAGGGCAGGATCGAGTGGCGGGCGGGGCGAAAGAGTGCCTGAGGCAGGCGGTCACAGTGTACAGGTGACCGGGCGCCGGAGGTAGGCTCAGCCCAGGTGCGGGATGTCAAGGCCTTCCAGCTGACGGGGCCCCGCATGTTGAGATTAGAACGCGACGCGAACCGAGCATGTGACGGTCCAGATGGCGAACTGGAGGAGGTGTTCCGCTTGAACCTGATGCGAAGAACCGTAGCAGTAGGGCTGGCCGCGTGCCTGTGCGCGCTGGCTTTCACGGTCGGCCTTGCCATACGCGCGACCTTGCCTGGCCTGGGCATGGATGCATCCGTCGCCCAGACCCCGGAGATGCCGGCAGCGCAGGGCACGCCGGCTCCCGCGGAGGCGGCCCTGGCACAGGCGCAGCCCAACGCGCCGACCGTTGGCGAGCCGCAACGGCCCCCGATGGCGGACCCGGCAGTGGCGCAGCGTGTGACCATCGACGGTGCTGTGCGGGGACGTGTGGTGATCCAGGATCGTGTGGTCATCGAGACCCGGGGTGCTGCGTACGATCTTGGGCCGTACGAGCGGGCAAGCGTTGCCGCCGCGCGGCTCAACCTGGCCCTGGAGCAGAACGCGAAGCCCGCGGAGATCCAGGCGATCCAGCGAGAAGGCGCCTGGACCGTGGTGGCCGGCGACAGGGTCATCATCGGTGTGGCCACGGGCGACCTGCCCGATGCCGAGACCACCGGGCAGCAGCTGGCTACTTCATGGGCAACTAACATCGCCCTGGCCGTGCACGAACTTCAGGGGACGAAGCCAGGCGAGGACCAGCCCTTGCCGGAGTTCAGGGCCGAGGGACGGGACTTGCGCGAGGACGGGGCATCCATCGGCGTACTCATGATCAACGGCCAGGAAGTCCTCAGGATTTACGCCTCTTCGCCGGGCCTAACACCACCGCAGCGCGCCCAGGTTGTTGCGGATCGGCTGGTGGAAGCCGTAAAGAACGGCGCCATGCCCGCAGACGTGGGCACCACCACCGTCCAGGGCATGTCCATCGTGAAGATCGGCGAGACGCTCCTCGTCACAGTCTCTCCCATCGACGCCGAGCGCGCGAATGTGACCGAGGACGAACTCGCGCGCGTCTGGTCGAAGTCCATCGCCGGCGCGCTGTCGGAGCATTTCGCGCAGGCATCCGGTCCGCTCAAGAAGCCGGCGGATGAGTGGGTGCCCCGCGAGCCGTATGATGACAAGTGGGTGCCCATCATCAGCATCCTCGAGGGCGTGAGGGTTGGGCTGGCGCGAGTGAACGGCCCGCGCTCCCGGGTGCAGCTCGTGCAGGCCGTGGCGCAACTTGAGACTCACTGGAAGCGCAACCTGGAGATCGACGTGTTCATCCCGATTTCCACGAAAGTGCCTGGCGAGACCATCGACTGGGTGAAAGGTTGCGCGGTCACGGGTCTTGCGGACATCAGGCTCTGAAAGGAGGCCGGCATCATGATCCGGCGCAAGCCATATCAGTGTCTCACAGCGCTCCTGTGCGCGTTCTTCCTGCTCGTGGGCATCGCCGGCGGCCCGCCGCCCTCCTATGCCCTGGACCTGGGCGGAGTTCTGGGCAAAGTGCTCGTCGTCGGCGGCGTGGCGTTCATCGTCAAGCAGTTCGGCCCGGACATCGACCGGTTCATCAACTCGGTCCTGAGCCAGAAGGGCATCGCGCGCGAGGGTATGACGAAAGTGGTGCCCATCATTCGGGTAGGCACCACAGGGACGGCCGTCGGCGCGGCCCAGGTGATCGGTCCGGAGCAGCAGGTGAAGAAAGTGCAGGCCGTCGCGGAGCTTGAGCTGACCGTGGGTAGCCTGCGCGGCCGGGGCCTGATCCCGGTGACGACGAGGAAAGTGTCGACCGACACGGTCCGCGGCGTCGGCGGCGTAGGCATATCGGCGAACATCAAGATACCGCTGTAGCCCTGCATGCTACCAGCTCACGCTGATGGCAATAGGCTGACGCCCCGGCGGGGCTGAACGGCAGGGGCAGAAGACAACGGCCCGTTCCTTTTCCTACCCCATCGCCTTCCAGGCATTCACCGTCTCGCGAACGGCGTCCGCGGACTTGCGCAGCGCATCGGCCTCCTCATCGTTCAGGTCAAGCTCGATGATCTGCTCGATACCGTTCTTCCCGAGCTTCGCCGGGACGCCCACGAAAACGTCGTCCAGACCATACTCGCCTGTGAGCTGAACGCAGGTGGGCAGGATGCGCTTCTCATCCCGCAAAATTGAGGCCACCATCTGGGTCACTGCCGCGCCGGGCGCGTAGAAGGCGCTGCCGGTCTTGAGCAAGCCCACGATCTCCGCGCCGCCGTCCCGCGTCCGCTGGACGATGGAGGCCAGTCGATCTTCGGGTATCAGCTCAGTCACCGGAATACCGCTCACGGTGGAGTGCCGGGGCAGCGGAACCATGGAATCCCCGTGCCCGCCGAGGACCATCGCCGTCACGTCCTCGGGCGAGCAGTCCAGCTCCATTGCGATGAAGGTCCGGAACCGCGCGGTGTCCAGCACCCCGGCCATCCCGAAGACGCGCTCTCGCGGATGCCCCGAAACCTGCTGGGCGATGTAGGTTGTCACATCCAGCGGGTTCGAGACCATCAGCAAGATGGCTTCGGGCGCGTGGGCCATGACATTGGTCACCACCTCCGAGATGATCCTCCCGTTGGTCGCCAGAAGGTCATCCCGGGACATGCCGGGCTTCCGGGCGATCCCGGCGGTGATCACCACCAGGTCCGACCCCTCAGCGGGACCGTACTCGGTGCCCCCGGTGATGCGCCTACCGTGGCCCACAATCGGCGCTGCTTCCGCCAGGTCCAGCGCCTTGCCTGCTGCCAAGCCTTCGAGCACGTCCACCAGGTACACATCCGCGATGGAATTCTCGGCAATCCTCTGGGCGCAGGTGGCCCCAACGTTCCCGGCTCCGACGACGGTGACTTTCATGGGTGCGTATCCTTTCGGTTCTCAGCCGGGCGGGATTGAGTGCGGTACTCGCCTGCCCGGCAATCTGGTATAATCCGGCGCGTGTCCGTCTACGCACTGCTGTCTGATCTTGCGCTGTTCGCGTTGCAGGTCGTGGCCCTGTACAGCCTGTCGCGCATCCTGTTCGTCTGGGTGCTGCAGGCCACCGTGACCCGCGGCCAGAAGGGGGGCTGGATCATCAATGCCCTGCGGCTGCCCGGGAACACCATCCACGAACTGGGGCACGCCATAGGATACCGTCTTTGCGGGTACCGGGTAAAGGAGGTTGTGTCCTGCCTGGGTGACCCCGAAGGCCGGGGCAAGTGCGTGCCCGGAGAGGCCTGGTGTCCGCTGGCGGTGCCCTGGATCGCCACATCGGCGGCCGCGGTGTTCCCGCTCCTCTTCGGCACCGCGATCCTCTGGGCGCTCGCCGAAGTCCTCGGCATCCCGCTGCGCCACGGCGGCATCCAGGCGCAGGATGGCCCCCTCCTGTACCTGTGGGACAGCATCCGCGAGGCCTTGATCGCCCTGGACTTCGGCAGCTGGCGCACCATCGTATTCCTGTACCTCGCATTCAGCATTGGCGCCGAACTCGCGCCTAGCCAGTCTGACCTGCGCCAGGGGATGGGACCGCTGCTGGCGATGGCGGGCATTGTCGGCATCGTCGCGCTCTGGCTTGGCCTGGTGCATCCCGACGCGCCCGTGTGGAGACTGTTCTTCCATGGCGCCACTCGGGCGCTGGAATTGCTGTCGCCGCTCCTCGTGTTCGGCATTATCACCACCGGCGTTGCGGCGGTGCTGCTGGTGCCCTTGGCGGTTGTTGTTCGCGGCATGAGGCGCATATTTGCCGTCTGAACGCGTTCGCTCAGAAGGAGTCCCATGTACGTCGCCATCCGCGATGTCATCCTGACGCACGCTGGTTTCCGCAGCGCTTCGGAAGGGCTCGCCGCGCTCGGGCTGGATGCTGTCGAGGTGCTGGTCAACCGCGACGGCAGCCTGCCCTGGCCGGATGGCGGAGTGGCCGATGCCCGCTGCCCGACGGATACCGAGGCCGACCTCGCGCGATGTGCGGCGGCTTACCAGGAGCCGGGCATTCACGTCTGCTGCCTGATGGTCGCGAACAACTTCAACGCCGAGGATCTGGACGCGGAAGTGGCCTGGGCGGTGGCGGCGGTAAGGAATGCCGAGGCGCTGGGGTCCGAATGCGTCCGCCTCGATGCAGCGATGACCGGTCAGCATGACATCCCCTTTGCGCAGCGAGTACGGGTATTCGCCGACTGCATCTGCCGAATTCTCGACGCGACGCGGGCATCCAGCGTCCCGCTAGGTATCGAGAACCACGGCTGGCAGGGCAATGACCCCGAGTGGCTGTCGGCCGTGTTCCAGCGGGTGGGGTCGCCGCGCGTGGGATTGGCGCTGGACACCGGGAACTTCTACTGGGCCGGGCATGCGTTGGACGATGTATACCGGATCATCCAGCAGTTCGCGCCGCTGGTCAAGCACGTTCATTGCAAGAACATCCGGCTCTCTCCCGGGCTTGCGAAAGCGCGACGTGTGCCGGGCTGGGACTACGGCGACCATATCTGCCCCGTGCCCGACGGTGATGTGGATCACGGCCGAATTCTGGACATTTTGAGTGCCGCGGGCTATGACGGCGGTCTGGCGATTGAGGATGAATCACTGAGCCGGTACGAGGGCGAGGCCCGTCTCGAACAACTGCGGCGGGACGTTGACTGTCTGGCGGAGCTGGCGATGGCCCGGGGCGGCAGACGGACTTGGGCGGTGTAAGGGCGGGCTCCTCCAATGAGGTGCGGGATGTGCGCGACGTCCAGCGCACAGGGCCCCGCACAGAACCACTGGCGTCGCGGCGGGTGGCACTGCTTCCTGCGCAGGCGAAGCAGTGGTCCTAGCGCCGAAGCACTCCAGACAGGGCCCGGTGTCGCGCCCGTGCGACGGCAAAGGCAAAGGGCCAGCGCGCGCGGCCTACACACGGGGGAAACTCAGGCGGGCGCGTCTCACCGTCCCGAGACGACGAACTCCCGGTACGCTTCCGGGTTCTTGCCCTCACCGATCCCCGGAGTCAGCCCCATCCAGTACCCCCGTCCCTGCCCGTCGTTGTCATTGGCGATGAAGTTCACCCCCATCACTTTCC
>JAGPGE010000359.1 GCA_018056145.1 Armatimonadota bacterium | reverse complement strand
GCGAGACGGGCTGGATGCAGTTCTGACAAATCGTTGCCTGCTCCTGAACGACCGTTGGGAGGAGTACTGGAGACCCATCAAGGCTGCATAAAGATTACATCTGCCGACGCTCAAGAATCAGACCCAGCCAATACAGCAGGACCATCGGTTCTGTGATAGGCGCGCCGCCTGGGGCCGGATATGCTTTGAGCGTGCCCGCGCCTTCGGGTCCTGAGCCGCAGCCTCACAGCCCACGGAGCGGGCGGCAGCATATAGCCGGGGGCGGGAGCCCCCGGATTGCAGCCCCACGGTGCGCCTTGAGCCCCCGAACGGGGGCGACAGGCCTGGAATATGGTTCGGAGCGCGAACGGGGACCCGGAGAACAAGTCACGGCGCCTCGGGCGGTCGCTCCCAGTTAGGAATGTAGCGGGACAGGGCGGCCTCCACCTCGTCGCCATTCCCCGCTAGCCGCAGGATCAGCCCGTCGGAGATGGCCCGGTGCGTGGGTTCGGCCTGCGTGCTCACGGCGATGAAGTCCGGGCCCCGCAGGTAACAGGCAACCTGATCCCACGAGCGGCTCTTGCGCCAGAAGACTCCGCGCACGTGCAGGCCTTGGCTATCAAGCGTGTACGTGCAGGGAAGCAGGAAGGGCGCGCCCGCCGCGAGGACCACCACGAACGCGACCAGTCCGTATGCGATCCCGCCGAAACTCACGCTGCAGAACACGGCGACCAACAGGGCCATGGCCGCAAGACCTGCGGCCTGAGCCGGTCGCTGCGCCGCGGGCCAGACCGCCCATGTCAGCTGCAGTGCGGGATCACTGGATGCCTGTCTGTTCATCGTCGCGCCTCCGTGCGTCGTCCGCGCAGGGCATCCCATGCCGCAAGGCGAAGTTGCATCTTCGGCGGGGCAGGTCACAGGGAGATGCTAACGCGATGCAGGCGGGTGTGCCGGCACGAGTGATTCGGCGGGTAGACAAGGCGCTGGCGAAGCGGTACGGCACTGCCGGGTACGATGGGCACACGGACCTGGTGGGTGGCCTGTTGAACACCATCCTGTCCCAGAACACCAACGCGGCCAATCAGCGCGTTGCTTTCGCGCGCCTGCGTCAGGCGTTCCCCGACTGGGATGCCGTCGCCGATGCCGACCCGGCGCGCATCGCCGAGGCCATCCGGCCCGGTGGTCTCGCCGACATGAAGGCCGTCCCCATCCGCGACATCCTCAGGCAGATCCGCCGGGACCAAGGGCGCATCGACCTGGGGTTCCTCGCCAGTCTTCCCAGCGAAGAGGCCACCCGTTACCTGATGTCCTTCAAAGGCGTTGGGCCTAAGACCGCGGCCTGCGTGCTCATGTTCGAACTGGGCTGGCCCGCGTTCCCCGTTGACACCCACGTCCTGCGCATCTGCAAGCGTCTGGGGTGGCTGAGCCCGGACTGCGATGCGCAACGCGCACACGAGATGATGGACCGCGCGATCCCCGACGACGTGCGCTACCAGCTTCACGTGAACATGGTCAATCACGGACGGAAGCTGTGCCGGCCCAGCAATCCACGCTGCGCCGAATGCCCCATCCGCCGGTACTGCGAGTATCCGGACAAGACCGCTTGAACGTCAGCCCTCGAGCAGCCGCACCACTTGCAGGAAGCACTCAATCGCGAGGGCACGGTGTCCTGCGGGCGTGGGGTGCACCCCGTCCCGGGAACCCGCATTCTCCGGCGTACGGATCAACTCGCGCTCGTCTCCCGACAGAGCCCGCCGCCAGTCAGCAACCGGAACGCGCTCCTCCCGCGCAACCTGCGCCACCGTCTCACTGTACCGGCGCAGGAGCGCGCCCAGTCCGCCGTCCGCCTCGTAGAACTCCCGCGGGTGGCGGTCGAAGTACAGGTCGTCGATGGCAGGGGTGATGGTTGACAGTATCGGCACGCCGCCTGCTTCGCGCACGAGCCGCACCATTTCAAGCAGGTTCGCGCGGTAGGTTCCCAGCGGGACCCTGTAAATATCCGGTCCGGTCTTGACGCTGTCGTTGAGGCCGAAGTTGATCAGCACGATATCGGGCTTGTGGGCGAGTACGTCTCGCTCGAGACGCGCCAGCCCTGCGTCGCTGGTGTTGCCCCCGATGCCTGCGTTGATCACCCGGCACGTCTCCGCGCCGTACCGGTCGCACAGAAGGCGCTGCAATTGGTCTGGATACGTGTCGCCCGGCTGCATGTGGGCGCCGAAGGTCACGGAGTCCCCGAAGGCCACGATGGTGAGCGAGTCCCGGTTCACGACCCGCATTCGGGGTGCGGCGTCGTCAGTCGCGGGCGCGTCGGCGAATCCCACCGCGGCCGCGGTCAGGACCAGCAGGATCGTGAGCATCCATTTCATCAGTGCAAACCCTCCATTTCCGGTCAGGGGAGTGGCAAGTCCACGATCCGGCGCTCCGCGGCGCTAATGCACGCTGCCTGAGCGATCTCCACACTGCGCAGTCCGTCCACGGCCAGCAGCCCGCGCAGGTCGGGCTCGATCTCACCGGTGTCAAGCACGCGATGGAAGCACTCGAATTCGCGCTCCACCAGCTTGCGCAGGAAAAGCGGCGCACCCCACTTGTCGCTGCCGTGCACAATCCCCTTCGCCATCGCCGCGTAGACATCGGCCGCGGACTGGCGGCAGTCCGGGTCGTCGTACATCGGGTACAGCTGGGTGTCCTTGCCGGCGGTGATCGCCACCTGCCCGCCTTCACCGGCGCTCCAGTTGACCACGACCGTGCCCTCACTACCGTCGATGCGCAGGAAGTGGCTGCGGTTGCGGTAGGCTGAGCCGAACTCGAATGTTCCCAGGGTTCCCCGGGAATACCGCACGGCGACCTGAACCACGTCGTCTTCCGCTTCCGGGCCGCCGGCTTCGTGGGCGAGGTTTCCCATCTGGGCGAAAACGCTGTCCACGTCACCCAGAATCCACCGCGCAGTGTCGATCTCGTGGATGTGGTGGAACAGGTGCCCGCCCGACAGGCTGCGCCGTGTCTTCCATCCAGGCGCCTGGTGGTCCACATCCACCCAGAAGACCCGCTCGACACGAAGGGCCACCGGTCGACCAACCAGGCCATCGACCACGGCCTGCCTCGCCCGCCTCACGCCGTCCATGAAGCGCTGCGGGTGACCCATGAAGAGGACGACGCCGGCGGATTCCGCTACGCGGATCATCTCGCGGCACTCGGCGACATGAAGACCCATGGGCTTCTCGAGGAACACGTTCACGCCGTGCGCCGCAGCGGCTGCAACCGGCTCCAGGTGCGCATTGTTGGGCGTGGCCACGATGAGCGCATCCAGGCGCTCCCGTTCCAGCATCTCGTCGAGAGTCTCATACGCAGCGCATCCGAGCTCCTGCGCGAGAGCCGATGCCTTCTCGGGAGAGCGGTTGTGCAGAGCGACGACTTCGAACCCCGGCATCTCGCCGCAGACGCGGGCCTCAAGCTGCCCCATATATCCGATGCCGGTAACGCCAACGCGAAACGTCGCCATGCGCGCTCTCCCCTCGCCCCGGCCGGGCCGGGATCATTTTCCGATGCAGAAGTTCTCGAAAACGCGATTGATGATGTCGGTGTTGAGCGTCAGGCCAACGATGTCCGCCAGCGAGTCAAGGGCTTCGCGCAGGTCGCTGGCAACATACTCCTCGGTGAGGCCCTGCGCTACCGCCCCCCGACCTCCCGCGACTGCGTCGCGCGCACGTTCCAGCGCCATTTTGTGGCGCAGGTTCGTGACGACCACGCCGGACGACTGGAGACTTCGTCCCGACCAGATCATCTCACTGACCGCGCTCTTCAGTGCGTCCAGCCCGGTGCCAAGCGCGGCTGACACCCAGACCAGCGGCCGGCTGCCCCATTGCAGAAGCGCCTCCTTCTCGATGCCCGCCGGAAGATCGTCCTTGTTCAGCACAAGAATGGTGCTGGCTTCGGGAACGGTCGCGAGAAGCTGAAGGTCGTCTTCCCCGAGGGGTTCCGACCCGTCCATGACGAGCAGAACAAGGTCTGCGCGGTCCATCTCAGCCCTGGCGCGCGCGACGCCGGCAGACTCCACGGGGTCATAAGTATCGCGCAAGCCGGCAGTGTCGGACAAGGTTAGCGTCACACCGGCGACATTGATGCTGTCCTCGACCACATCCCGGGTGGTGCCAGGAATCGGCGTGACGATGGCTCTCTCCTGCCCGAGCAGCGCGTTGAGCAGGCTTGACTTGCCCACGTTCGGCCTGCCGACGATGGCTGCACGGACCCCTTCGCGGAGGGGGCGCCCGAGGTCGAAAGATGCGATCAGCTCAGACAGCTGGTTCTCAATATCTTGGCAGGCAGCGGCGATCTGCTCTGGCGTCAGGAGGTCAAGCCCTTCGTCGCCGTGATCCAGCGCGGCCTCCAGCGCCGCCAGCAGATTGATGATCGCTTCCCGCAGCGCGTTGACTCTCTGCGAGAAGCGGCCTTGGAGCTGATCCACCGCAGCGCGGCGGGCCTCGTCGCTGCGCGCGTTCACGAGATCCGCAACCGCTTCGGCCTGGGCGAGGTCGATGCGCCCGAAGTAGAACGCCCGCTTCGTAAACTCCCCCGGGTCAGCCAGGCGGGCGCCGGAGGAGAGGACCAACTCAAGCGTCCTGCGGAGTGGGATGACGCCCCCGTGACAGTTGATCTCCACCACATCCTGGGTGGTGTAGGTACGTGGAGCGCGCATGACTGTGAGAATGACCTCATCCACCACCGAGCCATCCGCGTCAATGACATGCCCATAGCACGTGCTGAATGTGCGCAGTCTGGATGGAGTTTTCCGCGACGTCGCGGGCCTGAAAACTCGGTCGGCGAGGGCCAGAGCGTCCGGTCCAGTCACGCGCACGATCCCGATCCCACTCACGCCGGGAGGGGTGGCGATTGCTGCGATCGTGTCCTCGAATCCGTGGAGTTCCATGGCCTGAGAGCGTCCGGATTAGGGCTGGTGAGAGACCGAGGGATTATAGCACGAAACGGCGAGGCGGGCAGGGCGTGGACTACCTGACGCAGTAGAGCTTCCCGTCCTGGCAGCCCACATAAAGCAGCCCGTCGGAGATGGCGGGAGACGAGAAAACGGGGCCACCGAGTCGGAGCCTGGTGCGGACGGCGCCAGTTCGTGCGTCGCAGACGTAGAGTTGGCCATCCTGGGCGGCGAAGTAGAGGGTGTCGCCCGCGATCGCCAGCGCGCCATCCACAACCAGCGTCCCGAGCTTGATCTCGATGAACTGCTCCCCGGTGCCGATGTTCAGTCCCCGCAAGATCCCGGAGGACGTGTAACCCTCGACCACAAAGGCCCACAATGTTGTGTCGAGGATAGCAGGAGACGCCATCACCGACTGGGCCTGGGGCTTCTGGATGTGCCACGGTCGCGCACCATCCGCGGCGCTGAAGGCGCAGATGAACTCGGTTGCTGGTGGGGAGAGCGCGCTGAAGCTCATCAGCGGCACATACAGCCAGTCACCAACAAGGGTGGGGGCGCCCACGATGCTTCCCGCCACCTTGGCCTGCCAGACAAGCGAACCGTCCGAGACGCGGCGGGCGCACACCAGCCCGGCCTCATCGCCATAGTACAGAATCCCGTCGCGTACCGCGGGGGGCGCGCTTATGGATCCCGCGGGCTCGATGATCCAGCGGAGCCGGCCGTCCGTAGCGTTGACCGAGCGCAGCGTGCCATCGATGCTCCCGATAATCACCGCATCATCCAGCGCGACAAGGGCACCAAGCACCGGTCGGTTGGTGCGGTGGCTCCAGAGAAGCTCCCCCGTATCTGTGCGCAGCGCATGCACCATGCCGCTGCCGCAGCCGACGAACACCCGATCCCCGGCTACGCAGGCTGCCCCGACGATCGCGCCGCCGGTATCGCGGGTCCAGATGACGGAACCATCCGCGCGGGACAATGCAGCGAACTTGCCGGCGGAGGTACCCACATAGACACGCTCGCCCACGACGATGGGCGAACCATCCACACTTCCTCCCAGGTTGGTAGCCCAGACGACCTCCGTGCCAGCAGGCGCGGCCCCGTCGGCAATCCCTGTACGCGCCAGATCGTGACATGCCACCGGCCAGTCGGCCACACACGGGATACACGCGGCGAGAAACACAGTTGCCAGGGCAAGTGAAGTGACCGATCTGTGCACGGGAGCGACCCTCATCGGAAAGCCGTCAGCGCCGTCTAATGGCGAGACGGCGCTGTCAGGATTGGCCGTTTGGGAATCAGCGGCGCCCGACGACAGCACCGCTGATGCGGCCCTGCGGCGCTGCCCATGGCGAGACAGACCGAGGGCCCTCAGTTCTGGGCCGGTTGCGGCGGCTGGCCATCGACGATAAGCACGGGCGCCAGCACGACGATCTGGCCAGCGGCGATGGTGATGTTCACCATCTGGTCCGGCTGG
>JAGPGE010000358.1 GCA_018056145.1 Armatimonadota bacterium | reverse complement strand
GCTGCGGCCGGACTACATCGTGGACAGCCGCCTGGGCATCGGCCGGTTCCGGGAGAAGCTCGGTCCGGGAAGCCAGCCGTGGCGGATGGGCTGGGTTTGTCGGCATGATCTCGCGGAAGCCTGTCTGCTGGCGGCCATGGGCACTACCATCGGCCACGAAGTGCTTCATGTGGTGGGAACCGAAGAGGCCGAGGAGTATTGCAACGTGGCGCGAACGAAGCAGGTGCTGGGGCTGAGGTTCCGTGGCGACCTGGACCGCTTCCGGGCACCGGCGCAGGACAGCTGAGGACCGCCGGGCGCGCGCAATCGAGAATAGCAGGTGAGACCAATGCCCGATCTGCACGGCATGCACGATCCCGACGTCATCGACCCGCCGGACAAGCCCTTCAGCTACTTCGCCAACCCCAATGATGTGCTCGGGGCCTTCGGCGCGCCGGTCGCCAGCGAAGTCACGCCCGAAGGGTATCTCTTCACCGGGTTCGGGGAGCTGATGTTTTTCACCGGGAACCCGCCGCAGGCCACTTGGCAGCGGAACCGGACACTGCATCAGGGATTTCTCCCGGCAGTTGAGTATGACGCGGTGGATGACGGCGTCCGATACGATTTCCGGATGTTCGCGGCGGATCTCGGCGGCGGCCTGAAGGGGCTGCCGGTGAACTTCATCCGGGTGATGGTGACGAACAACACCCCCGCGCCGCGGGCCGCCTACTTCGCAACGGGCTGGCGCTTCGCGGGACCGGTCAACACTGCGTATACCTCCCTGGCGGACTACCGGTTCGGGCAGGCATTCGAAAACATCCCGCCGGAACTGGTGGCCGGGCAGGACCGGTTCGACCCGGCGTGGAGTTACCGGTTCGCGGAGGACGGCCTGATCCGCGAGGGCAGGCTTGTCTACTGCTACCCCTCGGACCCGGAGCCCGCGTGGACCTCGATTGCGCTGCGGGACAATGGCCTGCGGATGGTGCGTTTTTTCTCGGGTGAGGTCTCAGGCAACCCCAATCCCACCTATCACTGCGACCCCCACTCGCCGCTGGGGATCGTCACCTACTGTCTGCAGCTTGCTCCGGGAGAGAGCCGGGGGCTGACTTACAAGGTGCCCATTGTGCCTCTGCCCGAGGGTTCGCCCGAGGCCCGGCAGGTGCGGGAAGCCGACTGCGATGCGGTTTTCGCGCAGACGATGGACTTCTGGCGAGAGCTTGTGGCGGACAGGGCCCCGCTTGTCTTCCCCGAGCAGAAGGTGCAGGAATACCTCGTTGCCGGAACCATCACGAACCTGCTGGCCATCGATCATATCGGCGGCGACACCATCACCAACGTGAACAAGTTCCACTACCACGACTGGTATGGCGGATGTGACCCGACCAACATGCTGCTGGTCATGGACTACATGGGCCTGGCGGATGTGACCCGCGACGGCTTCCTGTTCTGGCGGAAGATGCAGTTCCCCGACGGCGCATTCCGCATGCATAAGCACATGGACCTGGATTACTGGGAGCTGTTTGGCTGGACTCTGTGGGGCTGGACCCGGCATTACCAGCTGACCCGCGACCGCGCGTTTCTCGAGGCGATCTACCCCGGCGTCGTGGATGCGTGTGCCTGGCAGGACCGGACGACCTCGGACGATCCGCTGGGGCTATGGCCGGTGGCGACCATTGGCGACGATGCGTTCCTGAAGAACTGCCGCCAGACCGGGCAGCAGTTCTGGACGCTGGTGGGCCTGAAGTGCGCGGTCCTGCTGGCTGAAGAGATGGACTGCCCGGAGGATGCGGAGCGGTTCGCCGCCCAGCGCGACAGATTCCGGCAGGCCTTCGAGGTGGTGCTGGATGCGGTGACGGAACAGACCGGGGGGTACATCCCGCCGGCGCTGGAGCGCACCACCGACGGCAATGACTGGGACAACCTGCTCACACTGTACCCGGAGGTGCTCCTCGACCCCTTCGACCCGCGAGTGGAAGCCACTCTGCGACACGTTCGGGCGGAATACCAGGAGGGGATTCTGCAGTACATCTGGCCGTCGGCGGTGAAGCGGGATGGCGACACGTTCGTCTTCAACGAGCAGCCGATGCTGCACTACTGGCAGACGCCCAACAACACCCAGGTCTCCCTGGTGCGCGGCACCGCATGGGACCAGGAGTGGGCGGTGAAGGAGCTTTACGCGCTGCTTTTGCACACCACCTCCACCCACCTGCCGGGGGAGTTCGGAACCATCCCCTGGAGCAGCCGGGAGTGCAGCCACTGCTTCAACATCCTGCCCCAGGGGCTGACCATAGCCAAGACCATCGAGGTACTGCGCAACATGCTGGTGCGCGAGCAGGACGAGGACCTGCACCTGCTCTCGGCGATCTCGCCCGAGTGGGTGCGGCCCGGCAAGAAGATCGAGG
Organism: Armatimonadota bacterium; assembly: GCA_018056145.1. Taxonomy (GTDB): domain Bacteria; phylum Armatimonadota; class Zipacnadia; order Zipacnadales; family JABUFB01; genus JABUFB01. The sequence goes on along the minus strand of JAGPGE010000358.1, from coordinate 3,998 downwards.
TGCGAGGAGAGCCCAGCAGCTTCGGGCCGCTGGACATGACGGTGAGTGCGGGTGAAGAGGGGATCACGGTGGACCTGCCCATTGCGTTTCGGAATGCGCCGGCGCGGGTTTGGGTGCGGGTTCCGTGGTTCTTCGCGCTGGAACGGGCCGAATTGGACGGGGAGACGGTTACGCCGGAGGAGGGCCGGCTTCTGATCCCGCAAGGGGCGAGGCGTCTCGTGTTCCTTGGTGCGATCCGAGACGACGCACCGGCGATGAGTTACCAGCAGGCGGTGGCGGACTACAAGGCCGAGTACCGGCGGCGTTGGGAGCATTTCAGACGGACAGGCGAGCGGCTACCTTGAGGGCGAGCGGCCGGACGGGGAGGAATCGCGGCGCCCGGCGGTCAATGCAACGCCGAACATGGGTTACCTGCTGCTGATCCCCCTCCTGTATGCTTTCCAGAGCGTCGCCGCGCGCCACATCCAGCGCGTGAACCTGAACCTGTATGCGGTAGGAGGGTTCACATACCTGTTCTCGGCCCTGATCTACGCGACGATGGTGGGGCTGAAGCCAACAGCAATGCCGCCGCTATACCTCTACGCGGGGATACTGCTGGGGGCGCTCTACGTAGTCACTTACCTGCTCTTTGTACCGACGTTAGCTGACCGCGGCGTGTCCGTGATGGCCGCGATGTGCCAGCTTTCGGCGCTCGTCCCCATGCTGGCATCCCTCCTCATCTGGAACGAACACCCAACCGTGGTGCGCCTGGCCGGGGCGATCCTGTGCCTCATCGCAATGCCCATGCTCGCCCTGGACAAGGGCGTGACCGACACCGAACTGACGCTGCGCAAGGTGCTGGTGTTCGCGGGGATGGTGGTCTTCAACGGCGGCGTGCTGCTGGCCCTGAAGTGGTTCGACGAACAGCATGCGCAGGAGCATTTCGCGGGGTTCATGCTGGCGACTTTCGCGTCGGCTGCAGTGGGGATGGGCGTCCTCTGGCCGCTCTACCGGGAGCATATCGGCGGCCAAGTGGTGTCCTGGGGCGCGCTGATGAGCCTGTGTTACGCGGGCGCAACGCTGGTGATCGTGATGGCGCTGAAGACCTATGAGGGTGCGGTGGTCTTCCCCTTCGCCGAGGCGATGGCGGTCGCGCTGACGGTGGCCTTCGCGGCGCTGGTGTGGCGCGAAGTGCCGGGGAGAGTGGGCTTGACGGGCATCGCGCTGGTGACGGTGGCGGCGGTGCTGATCAACCTGCGGTAACAGCGAGTGCAGGGGTCGGATGAAGCGGATCCGAGACGCGCTTCGAGAGGAGATCGGGAGATGCCACTATGCCGCTTGCTCATTGCGGCGCTGGTTCTTGCTGCTGTCAACGCGGGTGCGAACCAGGGCGTGGTCATCCGGCCGGACGAGGACAGCAACTTCGTCTACAGTGACGACTTCAGTACCCCCCGCTGCCTGGTGGATGCGTTCCTGGTCAACACCAGCGTTGAGGTCTGGCAGCCGGGATCGCTTCAGACCCAGGGGCCTGCGCGCAACCGCACGGTGGTCTACCGGTTCCACGGAGACCGCACGATTACCCGCTGTTCGGTCAAGATCGAGCAGCAGGCCAATGCCCGGCATCTCGGCGGGCAGACGTGGCTGTACCTGTCGCGCAACGGGCTGGACTGGAAGCTCATGGGTGACAGCGCAACCCAGAAGGCCGACCCCAACGGCTGGCAGTCGCAGCCGCTGGAGGTCAGTGAGCAGGGCGCCATGACCTTCGTGGGCGGCAGTGAGATCTGGCTGAAGCTGGTGCTGGACAACCACAGCGGGCTGAAGACCCATGTGTCCAACATCGTCCAGGGGCTTGATGTGAGGATAGCCCTGGGGCAGCCGGCCAGTGCTGGCAGCGATCCGCAGGCGTCCCTCAAGCGCGACTGGGCGCAGTGGCGACGCAGGCTGGGTTGGAGCGCCATCGCCCTGGACGCCGCCGATCCTATTGACCAGCGCGCGCCCCACTATTACGAAGACGCCGACGGGTGGTTGCGCGCGCCGGGAGAGACTGGACACCTTGACACGGCGGAGGATGACGGCTTCCGGGTGCAGAGAGTGTACCGTCACCAGGACCGCTCGCCACTGTCGCTGGCGGCTTTTGTCAAGGTGACGGGCAAGACGGACGCGCTGGTGGCGCGGGTGTCGGTCCTCGCGACCCGTGAGGGTTCGCGGCGCATGCAAGTGAAGTGGGACGGGCGAGTGATGGCGGAGTTCGACGCCGCAAGCTTCCTGGCGGAGCAGAAGGTCTTCCTGACGCGGCTTGCTCCGTGTGTACCAGGAAAGCACGAACTGCGCATCGCCCCGGCGGACCAGGGGGCGGTCATGGTGCGGGAGATTGCCCTGGTCGGACCGCCGGGCATCACGTGGGACGACAAGCCGCAACTCGCCCGGATGCCGGCGCTGCAGGTGCTGAGCGCCCAGTACCTGCCTGACCCGGAGCCGCCTGCCGACTCGCAGGTGGTCGAAGGCCGGCAGGCCACGGACGTCAATGCCCCGGTGTTCGCCGGGCTGCAGCGCTTCTACAAGGAACACGACCAGTTCGGCGCGTTGCGGGTGATCGTGCACAATGCCGGGCAGGGCACGGTGCGGATGGGTGACGGGTTGCTGCTCAACGGGGCGCCCCTTGCCGACAGCTACGTGGATTTCGTGAAGAGCGACTGGGACGCGCGCGGGGTAATCTGGCACCGGCTACGACCGCAGACTCTGGGCCCGGGCGAGTGTGGCGAACTCTACGTGCGTTTCCGCAAGCGCCCCACCGGCCAGGCCGCGCGCATTGCCGTCCCCTGCGAGAACGCGCCCACGCTGCAGGTGCAGGTGCCTTACCGGGCGCCGTCGCTTGTCGTGGACTACGTGACGCCCAGCCACAGCGGCGCCGAACTGTACGTCTATCTGCGCAGGCTGGGTCAGAAGTCGCCCGGGGTGCTGAAGTCGGTGGCGCTGGACGGGAAAGCGCTCGCGAACGGGCGAGTGTACGGCGGGGACTTCGGCGATGGCGTTGCGCTGGTGATCGCGCCTCTGAGCCGTTCACTCGCGCCCCTGTCCTTCCATGCAATTACGGCGCAGACCGACGCCGGACAAACGGCGGGGGCGCAGTTCCGGGTGCTGCCGTGGATGTTCCCGCGCAGTTCGATCCATGTCCCGTCAGAGCTGTGCGCCGAGATGAATATGAACCTGGGGATGTGGCATTTCCGGTCACTGGAGGACTGCCTGAAGCACGGAATCCCCACCACGACCAATACTGACCGCATGTTCGACGCCCACCAGCAGGTGCGGTTCATCCTGGGCCCCGACGAACCGGATGCGGGAGATAACCGGGGCGGCGGGTATGATCGGGGGCTGGGTTCCCACGCGCGCAGGCTGGCGGAGTCGGGCTGGGCAGACCTTGTGGCGAGCCAGGCGCCGCACGTGGCCACGTGGGTCATCATGAACGGGACCACGCGTCCGCTCAACTGGAACGTGTACGGGCAACTCGCCGACGTCTCTTGCTTTGACCCGTACCCCATCAACTTCTACGGCGCGGACCACGCCTACGTGCGGGAAAGCCTGAGCTATGCCCGGCAGTGCGGAATGCCCCGGCGAATGTACGCGTGCCTGGAGGCTTTCGGCTGGTCCGCGGGGCAGGGAGTGCCCACCAACCGACGCGGCCCGGAGCCCGAGGAATGGCGGCAGAATGTGGTGCAGGCGCTGGGCTCCGGGGCCAAGGGCCTGACAAGCTGGGTGTACTCGGCAGGCGCCGGTGGCTGGCAGCTGAACGAGCCTGTGAAGCAGGAGATGGCGCGGGTGAATGCGCTGATCTCGCGGGTGGAAGACCTCCTGCTGCTGGGGACACCGGTGGACTGGGCGAGCACGGACGCGGGGACGGTGCGGACCGGGGTGGTGGCCGACGAGCGCTGGCCCAAGGAGCGGGTGTGGGCGGGCGCGCTGCTCTGCGGCCCGGATGCAATGGTGGTGACGGTGGCTAATCATATCACGGCGAGCAAGCC
>JAGPGE010000357.1 GCA_018056145.1 Armatimonadota bacterium | reverse complement strand
TTGACTGGTCCATTCAGGGCGTCCGTTCCGGCTCAGAATCGCTTGCGATATGCGACAGGCAGAACGAGAGGATCTCCAACTGGCTTGTCATGTCGAAGCTGCGCATGACGATGCCGGGGGGCAGCGACACCTGGACTGGCGCGAGGTTCAGCACGCAGCGGACCCCGGCGGTCACCACTGCATCCACCACTTCCTGCGCCGCGGCGCCCGGGACGGCAACGATCGCGATGTCCACTCCCAATTCCGGAACCAGTTCGGGCAACCGCGACATGGGCAGAATCGGCTGGTCATTCAGCATCTGCCCGACCTTATCGGGGCTGGCATCGAACACGCCCACGACTCGGAACCCGCGGGGTTCGAAGCCCGGGTAGCCCACAAGCGCTGACCCGAGGTTCCCGGCGCCAACCACAATGACGCGCCGATCCCCCATGAGCCCGAGGATCCGGGTGAGTTCCTCGTGCAGTTGCGGCACCCGGTAGCCCAGCCCGCGCCGCCCAAAATCGCCGAAATACGACAGGTCCTTGCGGACCTGCGCGGCGTTCACGTTGGCGATGGCCGCGATCTCCCAAGAGGAAACGGTCGGCCTGCCCTCGCGCTCCAGCCGGCGCAGAATCGCGCGGTAGGTGGAGAGCCGCTGCACGGTGGCCTCGGGAATGTCGAATTGCCAGGGCATGTGTTCAACCCGCGGTTCCGATTGTTGTGGGAACTCAGCGGACCATGAGCACGGTGCGCGCGGCCTCGATCAACGCGTCTGGGAACAGGAAGAGCAAGAGCGTTCCAGCGGCCATGAAGACGATCACCGGCAGGACGCCAACGGGAGCGGTACCCGGTCGCACGCCCGGACGCTGGTCGAAGTACATCAGCCGCGCGATGTTCATGTAGTAGTACAGCGAGATGACGCTGTTGACGATACCAACCACCGCAAGCCAGGCCCACTGGCGCGACTTGATGGCCGCGGCGAAGATGTACAGCTTGCCCAGGAACCCGGCGGTCGGCGGGATGCCGGTGAGCGACAGCAGGAAGATGAAGGTCAGGATCGCCAGCGCTGGCGCGGTCTTGCCCAGGCCGGCGAAGCTCTCGATCGCCGCGTCACCCGTGTGCCGCTCCAGCGCAATCGCCACCGCGAACAGTCCGAGGTTCATGAACAGATACGCCGCCAGGTAGATGAGCAGACCGGGCATTCCCCACAACTCGTCGGGGCCCACAACCACCGCGATCAGCATGTACCCCGCATGGGCGATGCTGGAGTAAGCCAGCATGCGCTTGATGTCGGTCTGGCGGATCGCGAGAAGATTCCCCACAAACATGGTCAGGCACGCGAGCACCGCAAGAACCATCTGCCAGGGCAACTCAAGGCCCGGCGACAGGGTGAACAGGACCCGCATGAGCACTGCCAAACCCGCGGCCTTTGGCGCCACCGAGAAGAGCGCGGCCACGGGCGTGGGAGAGCCCTCGTAGACATCCGGCGCCCAGGCGTGGAAAGGAGCCATGCTGACCTTGTAGCCGAATCCCACAAGCATCAGCACCAAGCCAAGTGCCGCGGGCAATGCTAGCCCGGCGCCCGGAATGGGCTTCATCATACTCTCGGCAGCGATGAACAGGTTCGTCGAACCGCCCGCCGCGTACACGAGCGTCATCCCGTACAACATGACCCCACTGGCCGCCGCGCCGTAGATGAAGTACTTCATCCCCGCTTCATTGGACTTCGGGTCCTTCTTGTTCCAGGCGGCAAGCAGGTACGATGTCAGACTGACGAATTCGAAGCTCAGGTAGATCAGGACCAGGTCGGTAGCGCCGGCAAGCAGGCTGACTCCCAGCACTAGAAACACGACCAGAGAGAAGAACTCGCCATACGCCGGGCTTCGGCGGAAGAAGTCAACCGACAGGACGATGATGATCGCCCCGGCGAACATCGCGAAGGCCTTGATGAACAGGGACAGGCCGTCGATGGCGAAGCTGCCGTGGAACTCGGTGGACGGCGCGCCTCCCCACAGGTCAAGGACGGGCTTCAGGCAGACGAGCAGGCCAACCGCTGCCAGGACCGGCACCGCGGCGCGGCGTCTTGCCGGCAGAACCAGGTCCGCGCAAAGGACGAGGATACCCAGTACGCAGAGCCAGATTTCCGGCGCGAAAGATTGCAGGTTAGTGTATGGCATAGTCCGCCTGACGAAACGGCGCGCCTAGCCGATGGGCAGGCCGCCGGTCATTACGAGATCAACCGCGATGCGCAACTGTTCCAGTAGCCCGGACATCGATGTGTTGATGACCCCGACCACCGGTGACGGGTACAGACCCACCGCCAGCATGAGGATCGCCAGCGGGACAGTAGCCGCGAGTTCACCGCCGTCCATGTCCGGCAGGGCTTGCCACTGCTGGTTGAGTTCGCCCAGGAATACCCGCTGGATCAGGATCAGGAAGAACGCCGCGGTGATCACCACGCCCAGCAGCGACAGCCCGGTCATCACCGGATACGTGCCGAAAGCGCCCAGGAAGACCATGAACTCGCTGACGAACCCCGCGAGACCCGGTAAGCCGAGACTGGCGAAACAGGCCACCATCATCATGCCCGTGTACACCGGCATCTGCCGCGCCAGCCCGCCGAAAGCGTCCATGTCCCGGGTATGCGCACGGTCGTAGATTACACCGACCAGGAAGAACAGCGCGCCGGTGATGATTCCGTGGTTGAACATCTGCAGAACCGCGCCGTTCAGAGCGGTGATGCGATTGGTCAAGAGATCGCTGGCCTCGGCCGACGCAACTGCCGCCGCGATGCCCAGCATCACGTACCCCATGTGGTTCACCGACGAGTACGCGATGAGCTTCTTGATGTCCTTCTGAGCCATCGCGCACAAAGCGCCGTAGATGACGCTGATCACCGCCAGCACCGCGATGTACATGGCGAAGCGCTGGCATTCATCGGGCACAATCGGCAGGCTCACCCGGACGAAACCGTAGGTCCCCATCTTCAGCAGCACGCCGGCCAGGATGACGCTACCCGCGGTGGGTGCTTCCACGTGCGCGTCAGGCAACCATGTGTGGAACGGGAATAGCGGCACCTTGATGGCGAAGCCCAGAAACAGGCCCCAGAAGACGAGAGCGCCCCAGACCGCTCCCCTCGTCGCCATCGGATTCTGCCTCGCAAGCTCCAGCATGTCGAAGGTGTGGGGCTCGGAGAAGAAGTACAGCACCAGGATCGCAAGCAGCATCGCAAGACTGCCGACCAGAGTGTACAGGAAGAACTTGATAGCCGCGTACTCGCGCCGCGGGCCGCCCCAGATGCCAATCAGGAAGTACATCGGGACGAGACTGATCTCCCAGAAGACGTAGAAGAGGAAGAAATCCAGGGCGCAGAAAACGCCGAGCATACCCGTGAGCAGGAGCATGAAGAAGGCCATGTACTCCTTGACGCGGTGGGTGATGCGCCAGGAGTAAATCACGCTGAGAAAAGAAAGCAGCGTGGTCAGCAGGACCAGGGGCACGGAAAGGCCGTCCACGCCCAGGTGGTAGTTGACGTTGAGCGCCTGGATCCACGGGACGTTGACCTCCAACTGCATCCCGGGCACGCGCGAGGCGAACATCCCCCACATCGCCAGGGAGACCAGGAAGGTCAGCGCGGAGAAGATCGTGGCGGTCCAGCGGATCGCCGCCACATGGCGCTCCCTGTCCAGCAGCATGATGATGATCATGCCGACCAGGGGCAGGAAGATGAGCACACTCAGAATGTGTGACATGAGGCACGGCCTCCGGATTGGCTGTCAACGGATTGGGCGGTGACCAGAAAGCGCGAGACCGGCGACCGGGTCAGCCCCCAAGCACGCGCCGAATCAGGTCCATGATCAACTCATTGTGCACGACGAAAAGGGCCAGGAACAGCACCGCCGCGATCCCCCAGGCGAACAGCACGAACCCCGACACATACTCCTGCACCCGGCCCACCTGCAGGCGGCTGGCGAACTCGCCGACCCAGCGGCTCATGTAACCCGCGAGGTTCACCAGGCCGTCCACCACAACCACGTCGAAGAACCACGAGCCCATGCTAAACACCCAGCGCGTGAGCCAGCCGACGGCATTCACGGCACCGTCCACGACGTACGTATCCACGAGACGGCAGCCCCGGGCGATGGCGAAGGTCAGCCCCACGGGCACCGCAGCGTAGATCTCGTCAAAGTAGAACTTGTTCGCAACAAGCTGGTACCATGGGTGCAGCGGCCGGCGCAGCGTGTCCGGCATGACCACCTCGAGTTGGTAGCGGCTCTCCAGGATCCGGGCGCGCAGGCAATCCAGGACGGACTCCACGCCGGGCACTTTGTCCAGTCCGAAGGGGATCTCCGGCAGCCAAACCGTCTTGCCCTGGCGGTACTCCTCGAAAGTCGGCCAGCGCGGCCAGGTGATGGACTCCAGCGGAATCAGCTTCCACAGGTAGAAGACCGCCGCCAGAAGCAGGCCGCCCACCGCCATGAGGGTGGAAATCCCGATGACTGCCCAGTTGGTCCCGGCCTCGTGCATTCCAACCGCATCGGCTCCGTGCCCGGACACGTGCGCCGCATCTTGCGGGGCAAAGTTCACAAACTGGTGGAACAGGTTCCCGGCCACCCACGGCGTGCCCACCCATCCGAGCAACACCGCGAACACTGCGAGGATCACCAGCGGGACGGTCATCAGCTTCGGGCTCTCGTGGGCGTGCTCCGCGGCCTCGCGGGGCTGGCCGCTGAAAGTCATAAAGCACAGGCGGCCCATATAGAAAGCGGTCAGCAAGGCGCCCAACTCGAGCCCCCAGAAGAAGACCCAGGTTCCGCCCTCGCCGGCCGAGTTCCACGCCGCAAGCATGATCTCGTCCTTCGAGAAGAACCCGGCGAACAGCGGGAAGCCCGCCAGCGCCAACGTCCCAGCCCAGAAGGTGAGGTACGTGACCGGCATCTTCCGGGCCAGCCCACCCATCTTGCGCATGTCTTGCTCGTTATGGCAGCCGTGGATGACGCTGCCAGAGCCCAGGAAAAGCAGTGACTTGAAGAAGGCGTGCGTAATCAGGTGGAACACGCCAGCGGTGAACCCCGCAACACCCAGGCCCAGCGCGACCATCATGTACCCAAGCTGGGAGATGGTGGAATACGCCAGCACGCGCTTGATGTCGTTCTGAACCACGCCCATCGCGGCAGCCATGAGCGCGGTGATCAGGCCGATGACCGAGACGATAGTGAGCGCCGGCGCCCCGAGCAGGACCGGCTCAGCGAGTGACGAGTAGAAGAGCGGGAACAGGCGGGCGACCATGAACACGCCGGCCGCAACCATGGTGGCGGCGTGGATCAGGGCGCTCACCGGAGTGGGGCCTTCCATGGCGTCCGGGAGCCACACGTGGAGCGGGAACTGGGCGCTCTTGCCCACCGCACCGCAGAACAGGAACAGGGCCGCAATCCCCGCAAGCCAGGCGGGAATGGCCCCGGCATGCACCTGCTCAAACGTCTCACCAAAGAGCAGACTTGGCACGTGGAAGAAGAGAATCAGGATGCCGATGGCGAAGCCCACATCACCAATGCGCGTGGTGATGAAGGCCTTGTTGGCGGCGTCTGACGCACTCTTGCGTTCGAACCAGAACCCGATGAGCAGGTACGAGCACAGCCCCACCAGTTCCCAGCCCGCGTAGAGCATCAGGAAGTTGTTGGCGATGCAGATGAGGAACATCGCCCCACAGAAGAGACACAGGTAAGCGAAGAACCGGCTGAAGCGCGGGTCGCCGTGCATGTAGCCGATGCTGTATGTCTGGATGCAGGTGGCCACGACGCTGACCATCACCAGCATGACGGCGCTCAGCGGATCCACCATGTACCCGACGTGGATGGCGAAGCTCCCCACCTGCGCCCATTCCACGGCCCGGTCGATGGGAGACGTGCCCAGGATCAGGTCCACCAGGCAGCCCAGGGAGAAGGGGATAGTGGCGGCAATGCCCGCGACGCCAACCCAGCCCACCTTCTCGCCGATGCGGCGGGTCAATGCGCTGCCGAAGAAGATCAGCACCGCGCAGGCCACTAACGGGATTATGGGTATCAGCCAGGCAAGTTCAAGCATAGCGCCCTGGATCGCGGGCGGCCATCAGCCGCCGGGATTACCACTTCATGTCTGATGCCTGATCGGGGTTGGTGATGCCCCGGTTGCGGTACAGGCAGATGATGATCGCCAGGCCCACCGCGACTTCGCACGCCGCGAGCGTCATGACGATCAGCGCGAACACCTGGCCGCCGAAGGCCGGGCCCGACACAGGCGCCAGGAACCGCCCGATCGCCACCAGGTTGATATTCGCCGCGTTCAGCATCAACTCGACCCCGAGCAGCACTGCCACGGCATGCCGCCGCACCATCACCGCGAACAGACCCATACAGAAGAGCAGCGG